>NZ_JAPVLS010000069.1:0-55177 GCF_027158125.1 Streptomyces sp. H39-C1 | reverse complement strand
ACCCAAGAGCCCCTCCCCCGCGCGCCGGCGGACCGCGTCGGCTGCCTGGACTGCGATCACGGTCGTTGAACACGGCGACGACGCCGTCGCCGCCGCCCACATCGCGGCAGCCGGCGAGGTCCTGGACGCCCTCGCGAAGACCTCCGCCGCCCACACCCGGCGGGAACTGCGGGACGCCGCATTCGCGTTCGAGCGGGCCTCGCGCTCCCACGTGCGGGCCGAGCGCGGACACGACCGTGCCCTGCGCCAGGCCGCCCGCGACCTCGTCCACGGCGGACCAGCCCTCGGCCGAGGCGAAGACGGTGCAACGACCGCGATGGCCATCGACATGCTTTTCTTCCTCATCACCGCCACCGCCCACTGGCACGCCAAGAAGGGGCACGCCCAACAGGCCGCCGCCGCCCGCCAAGCCGCCGAGCACCTGCGCTCCGCCTACCAAGCAGCCGCTGCCCAACCCCTCGCAGTCCTCTACCAGCACGGGCGACGCCTGAACCGGCCCCGGCTCCAGAAGCAGACCGCGCTGCTGCGCGCGGCGCTGCCGGACCTGGCCGAACAGATCCTCGGCGAGCCCGGCTGGTACGCCCTGGCCGCAACCATCGCGGACACCGAAGCCGCCGGCTACGACCCCGCCACGCTCCTGTCCGACGCCGTACAGCGCCGCGAACTCGACACGGCCGGCTCGGTGAGCGAGGTGCTGGTGTGGCGGCTGCGGCGTCTGGCAGATCTGCCCGCTGACGCCTCCGGAGTCCCCGATCACAGCTCGGCGAAGGGCCCGTCCACTGTGTTTCCTGCGGCGTCCCGCCCCGCCTCATCCGGCCGGCAGCGCGGCGAAGAGGCCGCGGGCAACACGCGCTGAACTGTGCCCGCCGCGCTCGTCCGCAGATCATGCACACGGCCGACACCAGGGAGACCACGACCATCCGGCCGGCGATCCACACCATGACCGTCCGCCACGACGGCAGAAGGCCCAATCACGCCGGGAGTCCGATGCCCCTTCGGGCACTTGGTGCGGCGGGACTGTGGGCTTTGTGAGTTGAAGCTGTCCGGGAACTGGGGGACGATCATGACGCGTGCAGGACGAGACGAGGGAGGACGCCAGGGTGTTTCACCGGATACGCCGCCGTGCGAAGGAGCCCAGCGAGGCACAGCGCCGGTTCTTCGAGCTGTCGGCGCAGATGCAGGGACAGGTACCGCCGGAGGTCGCGCGCGTGCGGGCCGACCTGGAGCACGCCGTGCCGACCGCCGCGGTGGACGACTTCCTCCCCCCCGAGCTGCGCGTGCCGAGCCACGATCAGGTCGCAGGCCGGATCACCTCCTGGAAGCAGCCGCTCGTCATCGACGGCAAGATGGTCGCCTGCGCCACGTGCGGGACGTACCGGGACTGGCTCATCCTCTCCGCCCACGACCAGATCTGGCTGCGCTGCCGGGCCGGCCACCAGCAGCAGGAGAGCCGCCTCAACACCGCCTGGTACAACCGGCACACCGGCCCCGCGGACGCGACGCACGCCACGTTCGAGGACTGCCTGCGCCACCTCGGCCACTGACCCCCACCCCTACGACCCCGCCGGGCCAGCGGCCCGCACTGACCACCCGCCACCTAGCACCAAGGGGTCGTTCGACCATGCGCGTTCGCATCGCTATATCCGCCGTTGGCCTCACCGCCGTCACGCTCCTCACCGTGCCCGCCTGCACCACCGACAACACCCAGGCCAAGGCCGGCCCCGCCTCCTCAGCCCGGACCGAAAAGCCGGGCAGTGCCGCCCCAACCGCCGCCCCGCTGTCGTCAGCCTCCCTGGAATCTCGACTCCTCGACGCGAGTGACCTCGGCAGCGGCTACCTGCGCAAGCCCGACCAGCCGGCCCGGCACGACGACGTGGCCGTCGTCGGCTGCCCCGCCCTGAGCAAGGTGGGCGGCGATGCCGCGACAGGCGGCTCGCTCGACTTCCCACGCAAAGCGGAGGCCACCTTCACCTACGCCGGCGGCCCGGACTCGGAGGTCTCCGAGGAGCTGTACAGCGACAGCCCGACCAAGCTGTCCGACGGCATCAGCCGCATTTTCAACGCCATGACGGGATGCCCCACTTATCAGGTCATCGTGGGCGGCACGAGGATCGATATGGCCTCGCAGAAGCTGGCCGTACCCGGCCGACTCGGCGAGGAGCAGTGGAGCCAGCTCCTGACGTTCTCCGCGGGTGGGCGGGACACCGTGGTGAAGCAGACCGCGATTCGTGACGGCAGCATCCTGCTGATCGTCTCCGGCTCCCCGGCCCTCGTCGACCGCCATGTCGACAAGGCCCTCGGCAAGGCGACGACAGCAGGCTGACCAACCCCGGACGTGCTGCTGCCCCCGACCTTCGTGGTCGGGGGCAGCAGCACGTCGTGACCATGATGCAAAGAGCGGGTCCCTGACTTCACTGCCGATGCGTGCTCCAGAGAATCCAAAAGCCCGGCCTTCCCTTTCGGGAAGGCCGGGCTCCATACGTTAGATCGAGAGCGATCTCGAAGGCTAGGCCGGGGCCCGGAGCAGTCGCTCCCGGGTGGCCTCGGGCAGCACCCGGCGTAGGACCGGTGCGGTGGAGCTGAGGGAGGCGGCGAAGGACGCGACGAGATCGTGGGGCGCACTGGCGCCGAATGACGCGGCCCACAAGCACGGTGCGCCCAGCGCGGGCTCGGCCCACGCCTGCCACCCGGCCAGGCCCGCCTCATCGGCCTCGGCGGTCAGGGCGCGCGGGTCGGCGTCCTGGATGAGGGGCGGAACCTCGCCGAGGCTGAGGTATGAGGTGAACGACGGGTCCGTGGCTCCCGTGTGGGGCTGGTCGATGTCGCGGAGCCAGCCGTGTCCGGTCACTGCGTCGAGGACCATCTCGGGGCCGGCGAGCGGCACGGCGGGCTGGTCGCGGGCGTCGAGCGCGACGAGGAAGTCGACGAGGACCTCCCCGGGGACGTCAGGGGTGAAGTAGGCCGACCACGCGGCGAGCGGGCTGCTGGTGTCCGCGCGAGCGGAGACCTGCCAAGCGATCGGCAGGTCCCCCAGATAGAACGGCTCATCCGCCAGAGCCCATTGGGCCCAGCGCAGCGTGTCGGGGCTGATGTACAGGACGGTACTGCGCAGGACCTGCCGGTCCTGCGGTGCCTCGTCCCGCTCACGCCGTCCGCGGACGATCGTCAGGCTCGTCCAGCCCAGGCCGGTGAGGGCGTCTGCGACGGCGTCGTAGAAACGCCCGTCGTCACCGGCCAGGTGCCGGGGACCGACCCAGTACGCGGGGGTGGCACCGCGCGGGGTGGGCGGGTCGATCGGGTAATCGGGGTGCAGGAGCGCCTCCAAGTGCTAGGTGCGGTTCTACTGGCCGCGTGCGGTGCGGCGGGGGCGGCGCGGGGGTGCCTGGACGGGGCCCTGCCAGGTCAGGGCGACAGCGACCTCGGGTGGCAGATGGCCGAGCTGGGTGTCGGCATCCCGCCCTTCAGCGAGGTAGACGACGGGACGGCCGGTCTCGTCCACGGACGGTAGGACCTGTGCAAGGCGGTGCGCCATGGGGAAGAACGGGTTCATTGCCAGCCGGACCGGCAGGTCTCGGTCGCAGGCGGACAAAAGGTCGATGAGATCGCCGACGGTCGTCTCCGTGTGTGTCACGGAAAGCCTCCTGGTGTGGGAAAAGCAGTGCGTGGTGGAATTGTCATACCGGTAGCAACCGGAAGGCCGTCCTCGGACATCCAATTCGAGCCTCCGGCGTGAGACACGCCGCGATTTCGTCAGGACGCACGCCATGGCCGAGGCAACGATCTCGGTCCAGCCGAGTGGAAACCAGCCGAGGCATAGGCGGCCATCCTTGCTGCTGACGCGCGTCCCCGGTCGTCCACGATTAGGTGCATCTCGGCGGAGATTTGGTCCAGGACGGGCATGGGCTGGGCCGGGCCGAACTCCCCTCACGTTGCGGGGCTCGGCGGTGGTGGTGGGGAATCCGGGACTAACGGGAGCCACGGGCACGAGCAATCGATGCTCTGACCTGGCACTTCCTGCAAGTTGATCTAGGTTGACATGCCCCTGCCCGCGTTGGCCAGTCTTTCGGGACTCTTTCCTGTCTGCCTCTGGCGAACTGCTGTCCTTCGCCATCCATTCGAGGCGTTCGACAACGAACCCAGCCGCAGGGCCATTCGTTGGACAGACGGTTCTGGCCGAGACCGGCTGGGACGGTGGAACCCTCGCCAAGCACCGCCAGCCCAGCGTTGCACCGCGCGCTTTAGGATCGTCTGGTCACAAAGAGAACCATCAAGTGGGAGGGCGCAGCCTTGCGTTTCGCGGTTATCAATGAACGCAGGGGCGAGGGGGATCCCGTACGGGATGACAGCGTCGATGCCCTGCTCGTCGAGGATGCATGGGACGACTTCGGGTACCGCACCATGTTCACATTGCGCCTCCGCTCCAGTGGCGGATGGACCGATGTCGGCACGGTGAAGATCGGCCACGTGTCGATGGACAGCGACGAGCAGAACAGGGTTCCTCTGCCGGAGCGCTTCAGCCGACTGGACGCGTCCTACTTCTCCGTGGGCCAGGACGAGAGCTACTACAACACGCTGCGCGAGATAGCCGGTCCGGTCCGCGTGGAGGTGCTTGAAGCGCTCCGGGACATCGCTTTCGATGACCACGCTTTCGGTATCGCCTTGGACCACGATGTGACCCGGACGTCGCTGCTGCGCTTCGTGAAGATGTCCACCGTGCGCGGTCAACTGCAGCGCATCGCCCGCGGTGGAGTGCGCCAGGTGAGCTTCGACATCGCCTACGAGCCGCCGCTACCGCCGGAGACGGAACCCGTGCGCTTCCGGTTCCAGGTCGAGCCCGGCTCCCACCCGGCCAGCAATGTGCACGCCCTGACCGGGCGCAACGGCGTTGGTAAGTCGTACGTCCTGTCCCATCTGGCCCGCGCCGTCGCCGCAGCCGAGCCGCAGCCGCGGGTGCTCGGGCAGGTCATCGAGTACGACCGCGAAGGCCGCTCCTTCGCCAACCTGGTGACCGTCTCGTTCAGCGCCTTCGACGACGACTTCCCCCTTGTCGAGGGCGACGAGATGTTCGTCGCCTCCTATGTGGGCCTGCGCGTCCAGGGCTCGCGGTCGCCGAGGTTCAAGACCCCAGACGGTCTACGGAAGGACTTCGCGCAGGGCATGAAAGCGTGCTTGACGCGCGAGCGCAGTGCCCTATGGATCAAGGCGCTGCGAATCCTCGACTATCCGGGCAGCGGGCTGCTGCAGGAGGGGTGGCTGGAGAATTTCGAGAACACCGTCAGCGTGCGCAGCCGCGAGACCAAGGCACGGCGGCTGTTCCGACGGCTCAGTGCGGGCCACCGGATCGTTCTGCTCACCATGACTCGGCTGATCGAGCACGTCAGCGAGCGGACCCTGGTCATCATCGACGAGCCGGAGACCCACCTTCATCCGCCCCTGCTCGCCGCGTTCATGCGGGCCCTGTCCGAGCTGCTGTCCGACCGCAACGGGCTTGCCATCGTGGCCACGCATTCACCAGTGGTGCTCCAGGAGATTCCGGCCTACTGCGTCTGGAAACTGTGGCGTTATGGCGATCAGCTGGGTGCCGCACAGCCCCGCATCGAGACCTACGGGGAGAATGTGGGGGTCCTGACCCACGAAGTCTTCGGTCTGGAGCTCACCGAGGCTGGCTTCCTTCACGAGCTGCGTCGCCTCGTTGAGGCCGGCTACGCGTACGACGACGTCCTGGGCCACTTCCGCGGACGGCTTGGCGGTGAGGCGCAATTGGTGCTCAGCGCCTTGATCGGCCATCGCGACGAAGTGGAGGAACAGATCTGATGCAGCACCTGGACCCGCCAGCACTCGATGCCCGTGACGTGTACACCACGTGTATCGCCAACGCCCGGTTCCGAACCAGAAAGAAGCTGGAAGCGTTCACTGATGACGTGGTCGACGCGGCCGAGATCTACGAGGGAGCCGCTCGCGGCCAGGCCCTGCACACCCTCACGGGCCTCGCGGCCCAGCCCCACGCTCTCACCGACCGCAAGGTTCTGGAGGGCGTGTATACCGATCGCATGGTCAGGGATCGTGCCCCGGGCCGTCGTATCTATGAGGCGCTCAGGGGCACGACCGACGATGAAGGCCGCCGGCGGGAGAACCGGTGCCCCCTGTGCGGGGAGGGCCTGGTCACGACGCTGGACCACCATCTCCCCAAGAGCCACTACCCGCTCCTGAGCGTGGTCCCGGTCAACCTCGTTCCCGCCTGCGGCGACTGCAACAAGATCAAGCTCGACGCGGTCCCCATCAGCGCAGGCGACCAAACTCTGCACCCCTACTTCGACGACTTCTCCCACTACGCCTGGCTCCGCGCCCGTATTCGGAGGCCGCGGGGCAGCGAGAAGCTGTCCGTGAAGTTCTTCGTCGCCCCCCACCCTGAATGGGACGCCACGCTCACCGCCCGGCTCGGCAGCCATTTGAAAGTGTTCGACCTGGATTTCCGCTACAGCCTCCTGGTCAGCAGCCACATCGCGGCCACCAACCACGGACTCATGATCATGCCTAGCAAGTACATCGCGCCCATGCTGGCGCGCAGAGCTGAGGGTTGGCGCTGCCGGGGCAACCCCAACACTATGGGGTGTGCCCTGTTCAAGGCCCTGGCCGCCGATGAGTGGTACGTCAACGGCGGCTGGGGCGAACCGAGCCCAGGGGTGAACCTCGACCTCGACTACCCGGACGAAACCCTCGACTGATCGCGTTTCGGTCGCCGATACCTCGAAGGTTGATTCGAAGGCATGCCACAGGCTCCGAGACACGATCCTCTGGCCACGGGGCGATGTAGAGCCTCGAGTCCAACAGGACTCAGCGCAACCGCGTAGAGCGGATACGCAGCAGGCCCCCGGGGGTCCCGGGGGCCTGCAGATCGAGGGATGACTGTCGGTTAGCTGCTCTCGCGGTTGTCGTCCGGCTCAGGCTCGGCCGACTTGCGGCGGCGGGCAGCGATCAGGGCGCCGCCACCAGCGGCGACGAGGAGTCCTCCGGCGCCCACTATCCACCCAGTGGCATCGGCGCCGGTGTGCGCGAGGGACCCTACCGGCGCCTTCGGCGTTCCTTCCTTGGCTGTGACTGCGGTCGGGAATGGTGAGGGCTCAGTAGCCGATGGGGCGGAGTCGGCGGGTGCGGTGGATGGGCTGCCGGAGGGCCCATCGGTCGGCTTGTCCACAGGCGGGGACGGGGCGGTGGTGGGCTTGTCTGTGGGGTCGGGCTTTGGGGTGGTTGCGGTCTTGGAGTTATTGACGGTGACGGTAACTACGGCGCCGGGGGTGGCGGTGAACGCTTTCGCGGGCTTGTAGAGGTCATAGCCCTGCGGGGCGCTGACCTGCTTGACCCAGAAGTCGGCCTTACGGCTCGTCACGGGCAGCTCTGCGGTGGCTGTTCCCTGCGGTCCGGTGGTGAGAGTCAGCAGGGTCTCGCTGCCCGTTCCAATGTTGACGGTGGAGCCGGGGAGCAGCTTTCCGGTCTTGTCATCCTTGGCCTGGAGGAGAACCTTGGCGGCCTTGAACGGGTCGGTGATCGTCAGCGGTGTGGTCGCGCCGGGGGTGACGATGACGTCCTGGTCGGCGGCGACCTCGTGGAGCGCACTGCCGGAGGAGGTTTCCTTCAGCCGGTACACGCCGGGAGCGAGATCGGGGAAGGTCAAATTGCCGTGCGCGTCCGTCTTTCCGCGTCCGGCTTCCCGGCCGGTGGAGTCGAGCAGCACGAAGGTGGCGCCGGGGAGGACGTTCCCGGCCGCGTCCTTGTTGGTGATCACGATGCTGCCCACTTTCGCGGCCGGTATCTGGGCGGGAGCACTGGAGGCCGAGGGGATCGGCTGGGATGGCTGGGCGGTCGCGGCCGGCGCCCAGGTGAGGGTGCCGGTCACTGCGGCGGCGAGGGCAGCGGATCGGACGGCGCTGCGGGCGATACGAGCATGCACGAAGAGGAAGGCTCCTTGATCAAGGGGTGGGGAGTGGGAGGTTCATCGGGTCCCGCCTGCGCGGGGCGGGAGGCGGGCGGGCTGGGAAGAGGATGTCTGGGGCGGCGCAGAACGCTGGCGCGGCTCAGCGGGCGTGGCCACCAGGGGCGTGGGTGGCAGGCGGGGCGGGAACCTCGCGGGCGGTTCGGCCCGCAGCACGCCTTGCCGCGACCGCTCGCCAAGCGCCGGGGAACCAGACGGCGGTGTACTGCTGGATGGCATCGCGCAACCCGGTGGTGACGGCGCCCTCCCACGGTGGCTGACCCGGGCGGTGGTAGGTGTCGAACGTGCCGTACCGCTTGGTGTTCTTGGAGGTGTTGGCGGCCTCGTCGCGGCGGTGAAAGGTGCCGTGGTCCACGAAGCTGAGGGCCACCGCGTCGATCTCGCCCCGGTCCGGGTGGATGACCGCCAGGCGCAGTCCGCCGTAGGTGCCCGCGTGGATGGTGCCGGTGAAGGCGATCCGCAGCCGCAGCGGTCCATCCGGGGTGGGGGAGGCGAAGTACGTGGCGCCTACCACGGTGCTGTGGCGAAAGGGGAGGCTGGTTTTGTTCACGAGTACGAGCAGCAGATGTTCACCACTTTGGGAGGCACTTGAGCGGGCCACGGAATCGAACAGAAGGGCTTTGTGGGCATCGCTCCTGCCTCGGCGGCCCGCCAGAAGCCGTGAGATCTTCTCTGCGGATGTGTGGAGGGCCGGGCCCGCACGGTGCGGGCCCGGCCCTCTGGGTGGGTCACGATGTGGGTCGGCTACACGAGGCCAGCGGCACGCAGGGCATTGGTGACCTGGGCGGTCTGGTTGTCGGCTCCACGCTTGTTGGGGTGGAAGGTGGTGAGGGTCTCGTTGCCGCGGAAGATGCCGCCGCCGTTGGCGAGGAGGCCCTGCATCCATGCCGTCCAGCCGGGGGAGAACGGCGGCATGAGCGCGCCGGCCGGGAAGCGGGCGGGCTTGTAGCCGTCCAGGGTGTCGTCGAACTGGTAGCCGGCGTAGAGGCCGTACATCCACTTGTCGTTGCCCTCGCGGCAGACGTGGTGGTCCCGGCTGGACTCTGCGATGTCGACGAAGGCGTGGCCCTCCGATGCGGCGGCTTCGCGCACGATGCTGTCCACGAGGGCGAACTGCTCCTGGATAAAGGGCATGTCGCCCTTCTTGATCGTGATGTTCTCGTCCAGCCCGTTGTCGCAGGTGCGCTGCTCGTCGGGGGTGCTGGGGAACAGGGTGGGGTATCCGACGAAGAAGAACGACGCGCGAGGGGCCCGCTCCCTGAGTACCGGCATCAGCTTCGCGAAACCGCTGCGCAGATCGGCCTCCTTCTGCGCGAGGTCTTCGCGGCCCTCCTCGGTGTCGCGGTAGTAGTCCGTGCCGGGACTCCCCAGCGAGCTCGCGCCCAGCGCGGCACACTTGGCGACGATCTGTCCGATGTTGAACTGGTTGCCGCCGATGCCGACGGTCACCAGGGCGGTCCGCTCGCTGAGCGCGTCGACCTGCGGCGGCTTCGATGTCGGGATGAACTGAGGGCTGCCGTTCTCGTCGACGGGCACGTACGGCGGCCCGCCGAAAACCGTCTGCTGGACAAGAAGGCCGCCGAGGCCCAGGCCGCGCCCGTCGATGTCCGCGCCACCGCTGGTGGCGTCGATGAACTCGTACTCGGCCAGAACCCCCCGGGACAGCTGCTGGGGGTAGCTGTCCTTGGACCGGCCGGTGTAGTCGCCATCAGGCCCGCCGAGTCCGCCGCCGACAGACTCGCGGACGAGGTTGACGTCGCCGCCGATGAACTGGCCTGCACTGTACGAGTCGCCAAGCGCGACGTACTGCATGAGAACCGCCCTTTCAGCCTGGACACTCCCGGTGAGCATGAGGCTACTTACAGTCACAATTCGCTGCAAGTTGGGATCCGATCACGCCCTGATCACAAAAACGGCCACAGCCGAGAACCCCCGACCTCCGCCGCAGTCGCGCACCAGAGCAACCAGGTTCCGCTGGAGCCCCAGCACACCGTCACGACCTTGCTGACCCCCGCACTCAACAGCGACGTTTGCCACCCTCAGGCGCCACGCTGGAACCACAAAGCCTCCGCTCTACGCCGACTCGCTTGAATCGAGCAGCCGCCACCGCAGCGCCTCCCAAAGTGGTGAACATCTGCTGCTCGTACTCGTGAACAAAGCCAGGGAGGCACAGCTCGGCAAAGAACTCGGGGGCCTGCAGCGACAAGAAGGGTCTCCGGTCGGGGTCTGTTGGTGCTATCGGCGTGGGCCGGGTAGTGCCGGTCGGCTGGTGGTGCTCCAGCGCGGGACGCTGGGAGCGGGCAGCGCGGCTGGACGCCGGGATGCGGCGGCCCGCTGGACGTCGAGGGGCGTGGGGGCCGGTGGCCCGGGCGGGAGGATGGGGGTGAGCTGGGCCATGCCCTTGATGTAGCTGTAGGTGTCCTCTCGCCACCGGGGCAGCGGGGCCGGGTCGGATACGCACTGGGTGACGGCGGCGAGCAGGGCGACGGGGGTACCGGTGCTGGCGGTCGCGTACCAGGCAGGGCGCTCGATGGACTTGCGGGCCCACAGCTGCCAGCGGGCGTCGCGCGTAGTCAGTTCGGCTTCCGGATCGAGGTGGATGAGGCTCGTGAACTCCATTCCGGCGAGCCCGTCCGGCGACTGGACCGTGAAGACGCCCCAGCGGGGCCGATCGATAGCCCATCCCTGCCTGAGGAGAGGGGCGACGACCAGGAAGGGGTCGTGCTCGTCGGCCCCGGAGACCGGCCGGGCGAGGTAGGCGTCCGGTCCCTGTTCGTACGCGGTGGCGAGGGCGGTGGTGCAGGCTTGGACGAATTCGGTGGGGGTGCGGTCGTTGAAGCAGACGCCCCAGGTCGGCGCCGCGAACGGGTCTTTGTAGGCGTTGATGCGCCACAGGCCGTCGTCTTCGCCTTCGGGGAGGTAGCCGAGGCGGACCCGACGGTCAGGGGCATTGATGTAGGCGTTGCCGAGGTCGTCGTGCTGGAGGTCCCAGCCCAGTGCGAGCAGGGGTTGGAGGGCGGGGTCACCGATCCCGGTGGTGCCCGCGAGGTAGCGCGGGGAGACGTAGACGTCCCCGTCGATGTCGTAGCCCGGGTCGGCTTCGGGGCTCATCGGGCCGCCTTCGTGGTCAGGGTGATCTCGCCGGCGGCCGTATCGAGGCGCTCGTCGACCTGGGCGGTGTCGCGGCCGGTGACGATGTAGAAGCCGGCCCTGGCGGTGAACAGGTCACCCTCCGGCGGCAGGAGAACCGGGTCGCCGATCTGGCGGATCCACTGCACCTGCCGCAGCCATGGGGTGTGGGCGGCGTACGGCTGGTTGATCTGCCGCTGGGTGAGGGTGCCGGAGGCCGCCGGGTAGAGCATGCGGATGCCCGCGGCCCCGCGCCGCGTCGGGGTGAGGTCCGGGACGCGACCGCAGGCAACGTCTGCGGCGGCCTTGGGCAGGTCGATGCCGGTGGCGAGGTGGACGAGGTGGCCAATCAGGTCGCCGCCGATCCTGGCGTTCACCTCGATCAGGCGCGGCTGGCCGTCGACCAGGCGCATCTCGACGTGCTGCACGCCGTCGGTGATACCCAGGGCTTTGATCGCAGCGGCGGCGACCGGGCCGACGTGGGCGAGGAGGGAGTCGCGGGCATCGACGGTGTGTCCGGTCTCGTCGAAATACGGGGCGGGGCCCAGGCTCTTGCGGGTGACCGCAACGGCGGTCGTCTCGCCGTCGTGGGTGACACATTCGACGGAGACCTCCGGCCCGTCGAGGTACTCCTCGACCAAGACAGCGGTGTCCTCGCGGCTCTTGCTCGCTCCGGCCGCGGCGAACTCAAACGCCCTGGGCAGTTCTTCGGGCCGGTCGATACGGATCACGCCGATGCTCCCGGCGAGCGCGGTGGGCTTCAGGACGGCGGGATAGCCAACGATCATCGTCG
This sequence comes from Streptomyces sp. H39-C1, assembly GCF_027158125.1. Classification (NCBI taxonomy): domain Bacteria; kingdom Bacillati; phylum Actinomycetota; class Actinomycetes; order Kitasatosporales; family Streptomycetaceae; genus Streptomyces; species Streptomyces sp. H39-C1. Next base: position 43,265 of record NZ_JAPVLS010000069.1, on the reverse strand, counting down.
CCATGCCCGCCTCCAACAGGGAGCGGGTCTTCATGGAAGCGGCCGATGGCACCCCGTGGCGTGCGAACAGGGTCCGGGCGGTGGCCTTGTTGCGGCAGCCGCGCATCACCTCGACCGAGTTCGCGGGCAGATCGAGCGCACGGGCGAGACGGGCAGCGGGGACAAGGTGCCACTCATCCCAGGTAACGACGCCGGCGAAGTCATGGCGTGCTGCCAGGCCCCGGCCGGCGGCGTGCAGGGCGGTGGAGTCCTGAAGGTCGGTCACAGCGTGGTCGACGATGAACGGCTTCTCCCACGACGGCTCAGTGCCGGTCAGCAGGACGACGTCGTAGGTAGCAGCAACCTGCTCAAGGCAGTAGCCGCGATACGTCTCATCGCCCGGAGAGACAACAAGGACAAGGGGGCGAGCGGACAAGAAGAGTGCTCCGAATCGGTGGAGGACAAGGCGAGGATGGTGTTGTCAGTCGGCGCGGCGGCGGCGCAGCTCGAACGCGGTGGCCCACTGAGGGTGCGCTGCGATCAGTTGCCGGGCGTAGAGGGCGGTGAAGTTGTTGTTCAGCCCGGCGACGCCGTGCGGGAGTTGTCGGCGCAGGTCCTCGAAAAGGTCTTTGAGACCGACGCGGGTGGCGCCGGTGGCGAGCTGGCGAGCGGTCATGCGCTCCAGCGCGTAGTAGACGTGCGGGTGCCGAGCATGGAATGCGTGGAACTGCTCGGTGATGGTGCGACCGCGTACACGATGTGGTGCAAGGCAGGTAGCGGGCATGGGGAAGTTCTCCACAGGTTGGGGAAGACCCTGGTCAGGTGCGCAGAGCGGGGTCGGTGCGCAGTCGGGTGAAGGCGAGGAAGAGACCGAGGGCCTGGAGGACGGCGCAGGCGGTGATGATGTGGCCGAGCGCGTCGGGCGGGGTGAGCGCGGTCAGCACGCCGGCGAGGGGGAAGGGCAGCAGGAGGATGAGGATGGTCGCCGACAGGGTGCTGCCGAACTGACCAGGGGGAATCAGGCGAGAGCGCAAGGTCCGCAGGATTACCGTCATGCCACCTTCCGCAGCCAGGAGGACCGAGACCAACACCAGGTAGGAGAGGTAATCGGGGGCCTGGCCTGCAGCGAGGCAGGCGAGCGAGGCGAGGGCGGCGCAGGTTGCGCCGACCGGCCACAGGCCCAGGCGGTCAATCACGAACCGGCAGAGTGTGACGCTCAGGAGGGTGGCCGCTGCGGCGGCGGACCAGACCAGGCCGACGGCGGTGGTGGACTGCCCGAAGTGGTTGACGACGATCACGGGGCCGGCCGCCTGCAGGAGTCCGGTGGCCAAGTTGGACAGCGTCAGACCGGCCACCAGCCAGCCGAGCGTGGGCAGGGAGCGGATGGTTCGCCATCCGGTGAGCAGACCCGTGTTGTTGCTCTTCGGTGCGCGGGCCGGGGCGATGGGCGAGGGAGGAGTGCGCAGCGCGAGAAGCGCGGCGAGCAGCGATAGAACGGTGATCACGGCGAGCGTCTGCGGCGGGCCGGTGAGTAGGAGTAGCGCTGCCAGTGCGGGGCCGGCCAGGTTTGCGGTCTGGTCGATCCCGAGCAGGGCCGCTTGTACGCGGTGGGCGCGTGCTCCGGCCCGGCGGCTGGCGGTGGCGCCTGCGGTCTCGGCCGCGATGTAACTGAACTCGGTGAGCGCGCCGGTAGTGGCCGCGAGCGCCATCACTGTCGCACTCGCCACGGTGCCGGCCGGGTGGAGGACGAGGAGGAGAGCGCCGGCGGCCAGGACCAGCGCACGGCTGAGGGAGGCGAGGAAGAAGACGACCGATGCCCCGCGCCGGTCGACGATCGCGCCGGCGCAACCGAACGCCGCCAACCGGGGTACCCACTCCAGGGCGAACGCCAGACCCGTCATCGCTGCGGAGCGCGTGGTGGCCAGGACCAGGAGCGGGATGCCGTAGGTGGACATGGCGGAGGCGAGGGCCTCTACCGTGCGCGGCAGGTAGATGCCGCGCAGCAGGCCCGCGGTGTGGCGGGCGTGCCGCGGGATGACGCCGTCGCTCACGCGGCAGGCTCGAACTCGACGTGCGTGGCGGCCTGCGCCTCGAAGTGCAGCCGCTGATACAGCATGGCGCGCACGCGGTCCAGGTTCTCGTCGGCCCGCTGATCCGCCGCCGGACGGTGGGATCCATCGGCGGTGACGGCCAACACGCTCTGTCCCATGAGTTGGAAGGTCTGCCGGACGCGCGTGGTGAAGTCGCAGATGGGGTGCGGGTAGCTGTTGTGCCGCGCCCATCGGGCGGTCGCGTCGTAGAGATCAGCCAGTTCCGCTCCGGACGGGGTCAGTTCCAGTCCGACGCCGGGACCGATCCTGCACAGGCCCATGGTGCGGGCCATCTCGGTGGCTCGGCGGAGTTGGTGCGGGGAGAGGTCGGGGAGGGTGCCGGCCAGCCGTCGCGGTGGAATCGGGCCGTGGTCGTCGATTTCGGTGATCAGGCGGATCAGAGCCGGCGAGGACATCTGGGCAAAGGCATTGCGCAGTTCGGCAACGGTGAAGGGGGCAGTCATCGGCGCGGGCCTCCCGCCGGGAGAGCCGCCGTCGGGCGGGCCGCTGCGGCGTGGGAGAACAGATCGCGGTTCTGCCAGGTCGGCTGCGAGGTCTCACTGCCCCGGATCGGTGGCCGTGATATCGGCGGGGCCGGAAGCCGAGATGGGTTGCTGATCCACTTCGACGCTGCGGGTTCGGCCTGCGGGCGTCCCCAGAGCGGGTGTCGGGCAGCTTGCGTGAGGGGCTGGCCGGCGGCCCACGCGGACAGGGCGCCGAAGACGGGCCCCAGGCCGTCGCCCGACACCGACAATCGGTAGGGCTGCCCGGTACCGCCGGTGTTGACCAGGCCGTCGGTCACAAGCTGCCGCAGCGGCGGGTAGATGTTGGTCCAGTCGCTGCTGGGCATGATGATCCTGGCCAGCGCCCGGCCGCTGACCTCTTCGTTGGACTTCAGCACCCACAAGATTGCGGCAGCATGGCGGCGGGTGAGCAGGGTGAGACTGTCCTCGATCTGCTCGATTGCAGGCAGCGGGTGGTCCGCCGTTTCCAGATACTCCTCGGCCCAGGTGACGATCATCGGCAGGACATGCAGCAGCGCTGCGCCGCGCTTGGTTTGGCCGTAGGTGACGTGCCGCGAGGTGTGTTCGGTGCGCTGGACGAGGCCGGCGTCGCACAGCGTCTTGAGCTTCGGATGGAGCTGGCCGTCCTGCAGCCAGGACACTTTGCCCGCGATCTCGCTGTAGCGCAGCGCCTTGCCGGAGATGGCCAGCAGGATCCGCACGTTCCAGCGCGGAGTGATCATGGCGAGTGCCTCGGTGACCCGGGCGATGTCAGCGTCGGTGTCGGTGGGCAGACCGGTAAGGGCCAAGGGAGGAACTCCAAGATCGGTAGCAGGGGGGTGGCAGCAACGGTCAGCGGTTGCGGGCAGTACTCGCGGCCGGAACGGGCGCGGTGACCGAGGACGGTGTGGCGGTTAGTGACGGTGCAGGCGCGGCGACGCGGGCCAGGCTCTGGAGGACAGCGGAGACTGTTCTGGCCTGGACCTCGCGGACTGCGACGGCCTCGGCGAGCCGACGGGCGCAGTCCAGAACGTGGGAGACCTCGTGTCCGCCCATCTGCCGCTCGGGGTGGACGAGTTGGGCGAGGCGGTCGCGGTGGAGGGTTATGCTGCGCTCGGCGAGGGCGAGGTCGTCGTGCATGGCGAGCAGGGCGGAGAGCATGCCGGGTGGCTGGGCCTGGGCGTGGGCTTCGAGATCAGCCAGCGGAGCGGCGTACAGGTCCTCGATCCGTCCTGCTATCTCGGAGGACGGGGAGTGGGGCAATTGGTGGCTTTCACGATCGGCGGGCCGGGGTCGCCCCGGCACGTTGCGGTGCCGGGGCGGCGATGGCCGTGGGCAGGGTGGTGGCGACCGGCGTAGTTGTCAGGCGGGCGGGGAGGGGTTGCTGGCCGGGCGGTGGCAAGGTGTGCAGCAGGTCGCCGAGCGCGGCGCGGTAGCCGTCGCGGGCGTCGAGCGCCGCCTGCAGCCACTGCGCGTCGAAGCGCAGGTCATCGGCCGACAACTCGCCCATGTCGCGGTCGGGTCCCATCGCCTCGTGCACACGGTCGCGTACCCGGGCGACCTGTTCCTCGGTCACTGCGAGGAACGACCGCAGCTCCAGGGCGCGGGTCATCGCCAGGGGCGCATCGGCGCCGACCGCCGCCGCGTACAGCTCGGTGACCGGCGCGCCGAAGACATCGCCCAGATATCCGTCGGCGCTGCTGGGCTTGAGCCTGTCGCTCATCGCTGCGCTGCCTTCCCCGTTCGTGTCGCCGGTGCCGGTGCGGTGGCGGGTCGGAGCGCAGCGTTGGTCTGCACGGCCGGACCTGTTCGGTCGGCGCGGTTGAGGCGGGCGAGTCGTTGGGCGGTGGGGTCCTTCTTGCCGGGGGCGTCCGGGTCGAGGAGCCATCGCACGACCAGGGCGCGCCCGTCGCGGGCGGTGACTGCTGCGTTGACGCGGTGCGCGAGGCCCATCGTCGGGTCGTCGACCTCGCTGGGCTGCGTTTCCAGAGCGGTGAGGAGGTCGTCCTCCGCGCGGTCGAGCACTGTCTGGGCGCCGACGAGAAGGCCGTGCCATCTGACGACCTCGGTGGCATCCGGGCTGGCAGTCGGCTGGATGGCGACCGCGGCCTTCAACTGCTCGATGTCCATGTCGAAGTGGGCTTCGATCTGCTCGGTGAGTACGGCCACGACATCCTGCGTGCTGTCGAATATGTATTCGGACAAGGGGAACTCCTTTCCTGCGGGCGCAGGCGCCCGGGTTTTCAGAGGTAGGGAATTGATGGGCGAGCGGGCAACTCGTTACTTCATGACCACTCGGCTGGGGGCATGCTCGTCTGACGAGGCGTATGCGGGCGTCGACTCAGCGAGTACTGCGTGCATCGCGGCGGAAAGAGGAGTTCGGGTTGGGCGCATGCGGAAGAAACCTCCGTGCGGGCATGGGGATTGCGTCGAATCGCACCGGAGTTGTTGTCCGGCGTCTGAATAAGAGTCCGGAGAATCGCCGGTTTGGCCAACCGGCGATCGTCGGCTATGTTGCGCGGCGCCTACCGGCTTTGATGCTCAACGCGAGCGGCCGGACGGACGCGCAGCGGGGCCTTTTGGTACGGCCGCCGGACGCGTGGATGAGACTTCCGGGCGGATGGGCGGGAGCGGACCGGCGGTGCCGGCGATCCGCTCGTTGCACCATCGGAGGGCTGCCTCGACGGTGGCGAAGCCGCCCTCGCGCAAGGTGTGGGTCCACGATGCGCTGTCGACTTCCTCGACCACGACGCGGAACGGTGAGGGGGTCCGTTCATCCATCGCGCGCAGGGCCACGACGGTGACCCAGTCGTTCGGGTCGTCGCTGGTGTAGGAGTGCCCGTACGCGAAGTGGTCTCCGTCCCCCATGAGTCGCCGCTCCAAGGACCGTGTCGCCTCGTCTGCCGGAGCGGGGCCCAGGTCGGGGTTGAGGTCGATGGCGTTGGGAGGGCAACCGCGGTGAATGAGCCAGGATTGCGCCATCGACGCCAGTGGCAGGGTTTTGGCTTCGAACCTGAACGTCTGCGCCGTCACATCGCGTTGCAGATGCAGTGCAACGATCTGTGGGTCCCCGGGATGGCCCCAGGTGGCCGCGCCGTCGTGCAGGACGTAGAAACTGTCCGCTCCGGAAGGGCTGTGGTGTTCGGCCAGGGGAAGCAAGTCGTCCTGGCAGACCCCGATCGTGATCCAGAACGCGCTTTCGATCTGTGGGTCTGCGGCCTCGAAGCCGTCGAGATGAAGGTCGAGTTCGGGTATGGGCAAAGGTCTCCTCATAGGTGGCCGGATTCAGCGGCGGAGCCGGATGGGGGCGGCGGGCCAAGCGTCGGCCTTCGGTGCGGGTGGTACGGCTGCCGGTCGGTGTTCGCGGCTCCTGGCCAGTGCGGCACGACCTGTATCGGTCAGAGTGACCGGCTGCCCGGCCTCGGCTGTGTGGCTGGTGTCGCGGGAGACCAGTCCGGCGGCTTCGAGCTGCTGCAGGTGGGTGTACAGAACCCTGGTGCCGGTGGACGTGGGCACCGACATCCGCCCCGTGAGCAGGTGGGCGTGCACCTTGGCGCCGGCCGCGATGGACAGCAACGCTGCCTGGTCGGCAGCCGAAATCAGTTCGCCCCCGGCCGCCGGTGCTGTGGGGCCGGCGGCCTCGATCGGCTCCAGAGCTGCGATCACCCGCTGGGCTGCGGTGTCGCGTGTGTCGGCGGCTTCCTCCAGTTGGTCCACGGTGCGGTCGATGCGCTCGAACAGTGGGCCATCGACGGGGAACTCGCCGCTGGTCAGGCGGTGGAGGAGGGTGCGGTAGAAGGTCACGCCGGTTTCCGCTTGGGCCAGCTCGCGGTGCCGGTCGACCAGGCGGGTGTGCGGCTCGTCGAGGACCTCGCGGTCGCGGTAGGTCCACAGGGTGTCGACGTCATGGCCGGTGACAGCCTCGATGCGGTGGTCGAGCGAGGAGACCGCACGCCGGGCTGTTGCCGGCGCGGGATCAGGAGGCATAGGCGGGGGCTCCAAGAGATTAGTGGGGGTGATGGTGCGAGGGGTTCTGCGCGGCGCGGGGCAGGCCCGGCATCGGGGAGGGCGGCGGCCCTGGCTTGGATACGGGGCCGCTGGTCGTGAGTTGCGGGGGGCGGGAGCGTGCAGCGTGGGTGCGGGCGCTGAGCGGCCGGCGGGTCATCCCCAGGCGGCGGCCGACCTCGTCGTAGACGTCGTTGTCGGCACGCGGCCGGACCGCGACGACGTGGATCTCGCGCCGATGCACGGAATTCTCGGGGGCCGGGCGCACGCCGTAGACGACGCGCCAGTCCTTGCGGGAGTCCACGAACAGCTTGCGATAGCCCTCCAAATCCCCGTCGAGTCGCAGTCCGAAGCGCTGGGCGTTCACCAGCTCCTGCAGGTAGGACAAGGTGAGATCGCGAATATCACCCGGAGCTTGGAGGAGATCGGTCAGGGCGCGGGGATCGAAGCTCAGGCCGAAGGCTGGCTGCGGCTGCCCGCCGTTCATGACGTCGGCTCGACCCGCTCAGCAGGTCCCGCCACCTTGGCCGTTGGCTTCTCCACACGGACTGACGGCCGGGGTCCGGGCAGAAGCCGGTGCGCGGGACGCTCCGGGGAGGTCATGCAGGCCGACAGCGGGCCGCCCGGCGCGCGGATCGCGGCGATGGCGTGGGTGAGGAAGTCCCGGTGCCACACGAACAGGCCGCTCAGCCCGGCTTCGGGATCCTTGTGCTGCTGGTAGGCCAGCCACAGGGCGTGCAGCCAAGCGACAACGTCGTCGTGCTCCTGCCACTGCAGGCACCAAGGCGCCGCCGTGGTGACCTCCGCCCCGTAGACCGCGAGGAGGAAGTCGTCGACCCAGTCGCTGAGCGCGTCCAGTTCGTCCTCACGCTCCTCCCCGTCCAGCTCCAATATCGGGCGCGGCTCCGGCGGCATCGCCGGAGCCGGCGCCCCGAACCCCGGCATGCCGAATGCCGCGAACGGCGACGCGGGGGCGGGAGCGGAGGCGAGATGGTCGAGCTGCTGGGCCTGCTGCGTCGACTGCTCCATCAGCCGCCGGACGCTCGCCTCGATCCCCTCCAGCTGAGGGTCCGGAATACGAAGCGGCTCCAACTCACCGATGGGGGGCGGTTCCATGGGTTCGGGCATCAAAAGTGTGGCCTCCTACGAGACGCAGAGAACAAGGGAGAGCGGCCCAGGTGGCGCGCTGTTGATGAACCACAGCAGGGCGCCACCTGAGCTGCGAGCGGTGCCGGTTGCCGGCACGGGCGGGGCGGGGTGTGGCGTCAGACCGCGAGGACCATGTCGTCCCGGGTGAGGGTTTCGCGGATCGTCTCGGTAAGCCGGTCGGCCGCGATGGCCGCGTACTGCTTGGTCTTCTCCACGCCGATGAAGTCGCGGCCCTCCAGCAGGGCGGCGACGCCGGTGGAGCCGGAGCCGGCGCAGAAGTCGAGTACCGTGCCGCGTTCGGGGCTGATCTTGACCAGCTCGCGCATCACCTCGACGGGCTTTTGCGTGATGTGCCGGCGCTTGGCCCCCGACGGCTGCGAGGCCGAGTACATGCCGGGCAGGTAGACGGGGTTGTGGGAGCCGTCCATCGCGCCCTTGGACGCCCACACGATGAACTCGCAGTTCTGCGTGAACCGGCCCTTCTGCGGGCGGGCCTGCGGCTTGTGCCAGGCCAGCACCCCGCGCCACAGCCAGCCAGCCGCCTGGATCGCGTCCGTCGTAACGGGCAGCTGACGCCAGTCGGTGAACAGCAGGGCCGTGCCGCCGGTCTTGGTGAGCCGCTGAGCCTCGGTCATGACCTGCGTCAGCCAGAACCCGTAGCTGCGCTGGTCCATGTTCTCGCCGGTGAAGTCCGGCAGGGCGTGCTGGGCATCAGCGGAGGTGTACTTCTGCGTCGCCGAGCGCGTCGTGCGCTCCTTCGCGGTCCGGCCGCCGGAGTTGTACGGCGGGTCGGTGATGACGGAGTCGACGCAGTTATCCGGCAGGCCGGCCAAGACACTGAGAGCGTCGCCGTGGTGCAGGGAAAAAGGCAAAGAGGAACCCCGATTCGGGTAGGGAGGTGCAGAGGGAACTGCCCGTCTCGCAGACGAGTCCCCGCAGGCCCGAAAGGGGCATAAGAATGCCCGGGCCGCAGAACGGGGAGGGAGAGGGGAGTCCAAAAACTATAGGGCCGAATTTGCCGCTGACCAAGAAGTCCCTTGATGAGGTGTCGGATTCCGACCCTTCACACCAATTTTTTGGTCAACGGCCGATTCGGCCCTACTGTTTTTGAACCAGCCGGTGCACAACACCGCCGGCCATTCCCACACCACAGCTTGCGGAGGATTCCCCTGCCCCGGCACACCTAAAGCATCGCCCGGCCACGCGAAGCGAGCGGCAACTCGCCCGCACCGGCCCGTCTCAATTGCCCACCTCGGCCGCCGCACCCTTCCACCACGCCAGCGCGTACGCGGCACGCCGGACACCGCACCCGAAGGACACGCCCATGACATCGCGCCACCCGCCGATACCCGAGCTGGTTAACACCCCAGTGGTTCGATCCGGTTGAAGGGGATCGCCGCCGGCATCGGCGTCGTTATCCTCTCGCCCCTCCTTATCGCTGGAACGGCCATGATGCTGGCCTCCTCCAGTGATGCCGTCCAAAGCGCCGGCTCCCGCAGTGACTGCCTGAACGATGTCGACATCGATGCCGTCAGCAAGCAGGTCACGGCCATCCTCGACGGCGCCTCCGGCACGGACGTCCACATCGAGGGCCTCACGCTGCCCAAGGAACAGATCCCCAACGCCCAGACGATCGTGGCCACCGGGATCAGCCTGCACGTGCCGGTGCGCGGGCAGATCGTCGCCATCGCCACCGCGATGCAGGAGTCGAGGCTGCGCAACCTGAACTCCGGGGACCGCGACTCGCTGGGCCTGTTCCAGCAGCGGCCCTCGCAGGGTTGGGGCACCGCCCAGCAGATCCGCGATCCGGTCTACGCCTCCGAGCAGTTCTACCAACACCTGCTCAAAGTCAAGGGCTGGCAGCAACTGACCGTCACGCAGGCCGCCCAGGCCGTGCAGGCATCGGGCTACCCCGACGCGTACGCGCAATGGGAAAGCCTGGCCACCGCACTGCAGACCGCTGTCGCCAAGACCTTCCCGAACGCCGGCAACGGCACGCAGCCGGACAAGAGCAAGGACCCCGAGGCCGCCACCACCGGCTGCCCGCCTCCCGCGGACGGCTCCGGTTTCGGCCGTATCCCCGAAGGCAGCGTCCCGAAGGGCTACAAGATCCTGCTGGACGCCGACCCGAAGGCGCGCAAGGCCATCGAGTGGGCCATGTTTCAGCTCGGGACGCTGTACCAGTGGGGCGGCAGTTGCACCGACTCGCACGGACCTGACCCGATGGGCCGCTGCGACTGCAGCTCACTGATGCAGCAGGCATACGCCCGCACCGGCATCCACCTCCCCCGTACCACGTATGACCAGGTCAACGAGGGCAAAGCGGTCGCACCCAGCCAGCTGCGACCCGGCGACCTGATCTTCGCCCGCGGCACCGCAGCCCGCCCCGAACATGTCGGCATGTTCCTAGGCGCGGGCCTGGTCATCGAGGCGCCGCGCACCACCAAGCCCGTCCGGATCACCCCGATCAAGGACTGGGCGATCCTCGCCGTCCGCCGCGTCGTCTGACGCCGCCCACCGCCCGGACACCGCGCCGGACGGGTCTTCGCGACGGCCATTTCCCGCGCCCCGAGCGCACCTCGCCCTCCCTTTCTCCCCCTTTCCGCCGGCCCTCGCCTGGCCTGCGTACGCAAGGAGCTCCACCACCCCTATGCCCTTCCCCCTCGCTGACCGCGTCACCTACCTCGCCTACGACCCCGGCATCACGCCCGCGGAGGGCGGGCTGCCGGGCCTGTCCGTGCTGAAGAACGTCGTCAACAGCATCAACCTGTTCGGCATCGTCGCTGTCGTCGGCGCGCTCGCCGTCTCCCTCGCCGTATGGGCCTGGGGCCACCACAGCGGCGGTCACCAGGCCGAAGCCAACGGCAAGAAGGGGGCCGTCGTCGCCGCCGGCGCGGCCCTCGGCCTCGGCGCCGCCAACGGCATCGTGGCGTTCTTCAGTGTGCTGGGATCGCAGGTCCACTGATGCAGAAACGCTTCCTCTCCTTCGTCCTGCCGGCCCGTGGAGTCGGCTGGTCGGCGAACCGGCGTGTAGCAGTCGTTGCGGTTGTCCTCACTGGCTTGCTTGCGGTTGGCGCCACCGCCGCCTGGTTCTCCGGGCGGGGCGGCCAGTCCGACCGTGCCGGCATGCCCACGCCTTCGCTCACCGGCAGCGCTTCGCCGTCCCAGTCCGTGCCCAAGCTGGCCGGCGGGACGGGTTCGGTTCCCCCGCCGCCGCCGGTCTCCGAGCCGGTCGCCTACGCCAAGGCCGCCGCCGCGATGCTGTGGTCCTACGACACTCGCGACACCAGCCGTGACCAGCAGCTCGCTGGCATGAACACCTGGATGAGCAAGGAAACCCAGTACGCGGACTGGCAGTCGATCGCCGCCCAGGTTCCCGATCCGGTGCTGTGGTCGCGGATGGCCGACAACGACCAGCACGCCACCTTCACCGTCGCCGAAGCGCACTACCCCTCGGCGTTCAAGCAGGCCCTCGCCGATGATCCGACCGCGATCACCGAGGCGTACATCTACGTCGTCACCGTCAACGGCAAGCAGCAGATCGCCTGGAAGAGCGGCGGCTCGGGAGCTGAGGACCGGGCCGTGTCCCTCGCCGTTCAGTGCCGGCCCTCGCACGACTGCTCCCTGGTCGCCATCGCTCCCCGCGTCGCACCGTGACCTGCTCCGACTAAGAATGGAGGGACCCTTCCGTGGGCTTCTGTGACCTTCCCGTCGTGGGCAAGGTGTGTGCTGTCGGCGACGCGGTGGACTTCGCGACCGACCCGGGCAAGGCGATCGGCAACTGGCTGGCCACGTCCGCCGGTGAACTCGCCGCCACATCAGCGGATCTGGCCGCCACCGCCGTCAACACCACCACCAAGGTCGATTTGAACGCGCCCTGGTTCCGCGACAACTACCAGATGCTGCTGCCGCTGGGCCTGGTCCTGCTCGTCGCCACCTTCTGCGCCCAGCTCATACGCGCCGCCCTCAGACGGGACGGCCAAGCCCTGACCCAGGCATTCACCGGCACCGCCTCCGGTGTCATCTTCGCGTTCGCTGCCATCGCACTGACCACCGTCGCCATCGAAGTGGTCGACGCACTGAGCGACGGCCTGTTCCGAGCCTCGCACCTGACGATCGAGACGGCCGTGCGCCGCATCGTCAAGGTCTCCGAAATCGGTGCCATCATCCCCATGGGCTGGCTCATCGCGACGTTCGCCGGCCTGGGTGCCGCACTGGGCGCGGTCCTGTACTGGTGCGTGATGATGGTCCGCAAGGTCGGCATCCTCGTCATGGTCACGTTGGCGATCTTCGCCAGCGCCGGCGGCGGCTGGGAAGCGACCCGCCGGTGGCGTCGCGGCTGGATCGAAGCCACCGCCACCCTCGTGGTCTCCAAACTTTTGATGACCGTGATCTTCGTACTCGGCATCGCCGCCATGGGTAACACCGAGTCCAAGGACGGGATCGGCGCGCTCGCCGACGTCATGTCCGGCATCGTGATCATGATTATGGTGCTGCTGTGCCCGTACGCGGTCTTCAAATTCGTGCACTGGGCAGCCGACGGCACCGACGGGGAGTCCATCCACCGCGCCGGCGGTGCCGGAGCCCAAATCGCCAGGCAGCACGCCGAGAAGGCCGCCCGCAAGGCAGCCGCAGCAGCCACCGCCGGAGCCGGCGGCGGAGCGGCAGCCGGAGCCGAAGCCGCCCCGCAAGGCCCCGACGCCACAGGCGACTTCCCCGGCGACATCGCCCCCAACCCGACCGGCACAGACAACGACAGTGCCCCACCCGGCCTGGAGCAGACTGTCCAGCCCCCGCCGATGAACCCCTCCGACAACACCAACGGCCAGCCGCGCAGCACGGAACCGAACGGCCCCGGACCGAACGCCGCACCGCCCAGTCAGGGAAATGGGTGGCAGTCCGTCCCGCCGATCACGACCCCGCCCCAGGGTGCACCGCCGGCCCCCATGACCAGCCCGGCGCCCGGACTGCCGATGCCCCCGGCTGGCCTGTGATCCCCTGCCCGCTGCCCGGGGGCGGGGGGGTGCTCCGCACCTCCCGCCCCCGGGCCCCACCCGCGACCCCAGGATCCGCCCCTGTGAATGATCTTTCCGTCGCCCCGGTCACGGTGAAGTTCCCGCACCGCTCCCGCCGCGGCATCCTCCTCGGCCTGTCCCTGCCGCAACTCGTGCTCGTGTCCAGTGCATTGGCTTTGCTCCTGATGACGGTGGTCTCCACCGGCCTGCTCGGCGCCGTCGCCCTGACCCCGCTGTGGGCTGCGGCGGGTGCGCTCGTGATGATCCGCCGGCATGGGCGGTCACTGATCGACTGGGCGCCGATCGTCGCCCGCTACGCGCACCGCCGACGCACCGGCCAGACCCTGTGGCTCGCCCGGCCCGTCACCCGCCCCCGCCAGGACGGCATCCTGCACCTGCCCGGCACCGCCGCCTCCCTCAAAGTCGTCACACCCGGCGACTCCGCCAACGGCGCAGCGGCCGTGTACGACCCGCACCAGCAGACGCTGACCGCCATCGCCCGCGTCACCTCCCGCGCCTTCGCCCTGCTCGACCCCACCTCCCAGAACCACAACGTCACCAGCTGGGGACGCGCGCTCGCCGGCATCGCCCGCACCGGGCACATCGCCACCGTGCAGGTCCTGGAGCGCACCGTCCCCGACAGCGGCGACACCCTGACCCGGCACTGGGCCCACAACGGCCGGCCGCAGACCCCGGTCGCCGGGCGGATCTACTCCGAACTGGTCGCCTCGGCCGGGCCGGCCGCGGCCCCGCACGAGACCTACCTCGCCATCTCCCTCGACCTCAAAGCCGCTAAGCGCCTGATCTCGCAGGCCGGCGGAGGACTGCCGGGATCGTTCACCGTCATGGGGCAGACCACCGCCTCCATCGCCCAGGCGGCACGCAACGCCGGGCTGATGGTGACGGGCTGGCTGAGCCCCCGGGAGATCGCCGCCGTCATCCGCACCGCCTACGACCCCAAAGCGCTCGCCGCGCTCCAGCAGTGGTCCCCGGCCGGCCGCGCCGAGGCCGATCCGGCAGCAGCCGGGCCCGTCGTCCAGGTCGAGGAGTACGACCGGCTCGTCACCGACTCCGCCCGCCACGCCACCTACTGGGTGGAGAACTGGCCCCGCACCGAGATGGGGGCAGGCTTCCTGCACGGCATCATGTTCACGGCCGGAGTACGGCGCACCCTGTCCCTGATCTACGCGCCGCAAGGACTTGAGTCCGCGCTGCGCGACGTCCAGCGCAAGAAGGCCGCGATCATCGCCGACGCGAACGAGAGATCCCGCAAGGGCCAGGTCGACAGCGAAGAAGACTCCGTCGAGTACGCCGACGTCAAAACACGAGAGCGCCAGCTGATCGCCGGGCACGCGGACGTGGCCCTGACCGGCCTGGTCACCGTCACCGCCGAGACCAACGCTCTCCTGGACGCCGCCTGCGCGCAGATCGAAACCCACGCCGTCACCTCGGGAGTGGACCTGCGACGGCTCAACTACCAGCAGCCCGAAGCCTTCACCCTCGCCGCACTGCCCCTCGCCCGGACCGCCCTATGACCGGGGCGCGTCCCACTGCCGACCCCGCACCACACCTGATGGACGAGATCCTCGCCGTGCTCGCCCCCTTGCAGGCCCTGCGCCACCGTCACCAAGAGCAGCTGGACCTCCATCGCACCGCGGACGGGGACGTGATCGAGGAGCAGCGCACCGCGTACGAAGAGGTCCGCGAGACAACCGCCATGGAGGCCAGCGACACCCTCGGCGTGGTGATCAAGCGCCTTGAACTGCTGGCTGCCATCCCCACCTGCCGGGCCTTCACCCTGGCCTTCACCGGCCCCGGCCATGAGGACGGCGAACGCCCCTGGCTGTTCGTCGTCCACGCCACCGACCTTCACGACGCGCAGCGCACTCCCCGCGAACTGCCGTCATTCCAGCAATGGTTGGAAGACGCCGCCAGCCCCTCGCTCAATGCCCCAGCGCTGCTGACTGAGGAGAGCCACCCCGGAACCGGCGCCCCCGGCTCGTACAACGACCTGCGCCACGAGCAGGCCAGCCTCCCGGCCCAGCGGGCCCCCACCCAGCCCGCCGCCGCAGGCACCGCGCCGTTCGCGCCGACCAGCCGTCCCACCCGCCGCCCTGCGATTACCGCAGCACGATCCCCACGGCCATCCCTGCCTTACGGCAGGAAGGAACACCACCTTTGACCTTTCGCACATCTCCGGACGACGCGCATCCCTACCTCCGGGCCGCGAGTGCCGGAGTCCGCCATCACACCCGCGCCCTGGCACACACCGCCGCCACCCCTGCAACGTCGGTGGACCGCGTGCACCTGGACGTGCTCCACGCCCACCTCACCGCCCTGCACCACCTCCTCGACCAGCTCGCCGGGACCACCCGGCCACGGCACCCCGCCGCGGGCCGCCACCTCACCACCGCCCACACCCGCCTCTGGCAGGCCACCGCTGAGATCCATTCGGCCTTCCACCTACTGCCCAACCTCTCGACCGCCCAGGGCGCCGGGGCCAGCGAGTGCCGTCCGGACCGGTTGCCCGAGGGGCCGCCCGTCCTGACCATCTGCCAACGTCACCTCGCCGCCGGGCACAGCATCCGCCGCAAGACCACCCCCACCGATCTCCGCCCCCACACCACGGCCTGCGTCCGATGAGCCGCCGAAGAGAGGGCTCCCGATGAGTCACCGGCCCGCCCGCCGCGCCTCCGCGTCCGCCCTGTTCACCCCGCACGGAGGTGACCGGGCCGCCCGCAAAGCAGCCCGCCGCCAGCTGGCCGAGGCCACCGCCAAGGCCCGCGCCGAAGCCGCCGCCCAACCGGCCAGCGGCACACCCGCCGGGCACCAGTTGCCCACCGGCCTCTACCCTCCGGGCGGTCGCCCCGGGCCAGCCTCGGCCCGCAGGAACAGACTGAAGCTGCCCGCCCACCGCATGACCACCGCCGTGGCGGCCGGCGCCTACCCCTTCCTCGCCGAAGGCGGACTCGGCGCCGAAGGCATCTACATCGGACGCGATGTCCACGCCGAAGCCAGCTTCGTGTTCGACCCGTTCGCCCTGTACGGCAAGATCGAAGGGTTCACCAATCCCAACATCCTGCTCGCCGGTGTGATCGGCCAGGGCAAGTCAGCGCTCGCGAAGTCCTTCGCGCTGCGCTCGGTCGCCTTCGGCTACCGCGTCTACGTGCCGTGCGACCCCAAGGGCGAATGGAGCCCGGTAGCAAAAGCCCTGGGCGGTATGTCGGTGGCCCTGGGCCCGGGACTTCCCGGCCGGCTCAACCCCCTGGACGCGGCCCCGCGCCCCCAGAGCATCGCCGAGGCCGACTGGGCCGGGGAGATCCGCAAGCGACGCCTGCTCCTGTTGGGCTCCCTCGCCCGCACCGTCCTGGGCCGGGACCTGATGCCCATGGAGCACACCGCCCTGGACATCGCCCTCGACGCCGTCGTCACCCACGCTGCCGACACCGGCCGCACCCCCCTCCTCGGGGACGTCGCCGTCACCCTCAACGACCCCGCCGTGCTCGACGAGGCCGCCGGGATGATGTCGGGACAACTCGGCGACGCAGCCCGTGACCTGGCCCACGCCATGCGCCGCCTGATCCACGGCGACCTGGCCGGGATGTTCGACGCCCCCTCCACCGTCACCTTCGACCCCCGAGCGCCGATGCTCACCATCGACCTGTCACACCTGGGCGGATCCGGCGACGACACCGCCCTCGTCCTGGCCATGACCTGCGCCTCCGCCTGGATGGAATCCGCCCTCACCGACCCCAACGGCGGCCGACGCTGGATCGTCTACGACGAAGCCTGGCGCCTGATGCGCCACGCCGGCCTCCTGCAACGCATGCAGGCCCAGTGGAAACTCAGCCGCGGCCTGGGCATCGCCAACCTCATGGTCATCCACCGGCTGTCCGACCTGCTCACCGCAGGCGACGCCGGGTCCCGCGGACGAGCACTGGCCGAGGGCCTCCTCGCCGACTGCTCCACCCGGATCATCTACCGCCAGGAAACCGACCAACTGCAGGCCGCCGCCTCGCTGCTCGGCCTGACCTCCGTCGAGATGGACGCCATCTCACACCTCAACCGCGGCCGTGGGCTCTGGAAAGTCGCCGGACGATCCTTCATCGTCCAACACCTCCTCCACCAGCACGAACTGTCCCTATTCGACACAGATGCCCGCATGCACTGACAGTCCATCCGCCCCGTCGGACCCACCGTCCGCATCACCCCCGCCCAACGCACCAGGAGACCGCCATACAGTTCCATCCAACGATCGTGCTCTTCCCCGCGCTCAACGATGAAGACCTCAACGCCCTCGCCGACAACATCAAGGAACATGGGCTGCTGCACCCCGTGGTCCTCGATCGCAGCGGCCAGGTCCTCGACGGACGCAGCCGCCTGAAGGCGTGCGAAATTCTCGGTGTCGAAGCCTCCTTCACCACGTACGAAGGCGACGACCCTGTCGGCTACGCCTTGTCCGTGAACATCCACCGACGCAATCTGACCAAGGGCCAGATCGCCATGATCACCGCGAAAGCCTGTTCACTGAGTGAACAGAGCGGGCGTTCACCGAGTGAACACACCTCGCGTTCACTCAGTGAACGGCTCGGGGTCTCGCTGGGCACCGTCGGCAAGGCAAACACCGTACTGCTGCACGCGCCTGACCTCGTGGACCCGGTGATCAGCGGCGCCACGGGACTCAACGAGGCGTACTCCGTCGCCCAGGACAACAAGGCCACAGCCAACTCCGCCGACGTCCAGCTCGCCCGCCTACGGAAGGATGATCCCGAACTGGCCAACCGGGTCGTCGAGGGTTCCCTGACGCTGGCCGGCGCGTTGGCAGAGCGCACCGAGCGTGTCGACGAGGAGATTCGCCAGCGCCGGGTCGCTACCCAGCTCCTGTGCGAGGTCCTGCCCTCCCTCGCCCAGGTCCGGGGCAGCCAGACCTTCGCCCTGTACGACCCCGAGTTCGCCACGCCCGGACGCGCTGTGACCCGCGAGGTCATCGCGCATGCTGCCACGGCAGTGGCCGAGATGGCAGCCGTATGGAAGGAGCGTGACCTTCCGTGAGCAACGATTTCGACGCAGTACTGCGAAAACTCGCACTCGAAGCCGCCGAAGAGGTCACCGACGCCAACGGCCGCATCAACTTGGCAGAATTCCACGCCGCTCTGGACGGGCGGATTCGTCAGGTCCCGGAGCTGTACGACGGGGCCATGTACAAAGCCACTCAGTCGGTTGCGCGCGACTTCGCTGAGCGGCGCAGCCCACGCCGCCATCGCAAGACCGGCGGGCTGTACCACCCGAAGAGCATTTTCCGGCTCGGCCGGGGCATCTGGGTGTGGATGAAGGATGCCACTCCCACCGACACAACCCAATGGGCGAGCGTCTCCTCCCGAAATACCGTCCGCGTCATCGCCGCAGAGGCAGAAAAGCAGCAGTATGCCCTCGACCGGACGTCGCCTTCCGCGAGAACCCCACCTGCGAGCGTCTCGCCCAGCTCGAAGAGAACGTCTTCCACTACCAGCAGGGCACCCTCGACGACCTCGCCTTCGATGAGCCGTAGCCCGCACGGGCTCCTCGAAGCCCCATAGGGCTTGGGTACCCCTCGCGCGACCGCTCGCCGGTCTGCCCCTACAGGTCACCGCACCGTGCTCGCGGCCACCGAACCCCATGGGGTTGAAGCAAGAGCAAAGGACTCATGAATCCCGATCCCCGACGAGAACTGATACCGCGCGGCGACACCCTCCGCCTCATCAGCGCCCTGGACGGCGTGAAGGCAAAATTCCGCGACGCAGCCCAGCAATGGCAGCTCCTGGATGACACCGGTCACGTACCGGCGTCCCCGTCCTACGCCGTGCTGATCCAGCATGCCGCGGACGCGCAGGCTATCTCCCACGAAGTCCTGCAGCTGACGGCCGAATTCACCCGGACCGCGCACAGCACCAACCGTGCCGGCAGCGCCGTACTCGCCCACCTCGCGACAGCGGCCACCATGTCGAGCCACGCGGTAGCGCACTTCGCCGAGACCGCGGAGACCGCCCTCTCGCTTCCCCGGTCCTCCGGCCCGACAGACCGGCAGTATGCGGAAAACCGCATGGTCATCGACCACGCCACGGCGCGCGCCTACCTACGGCGCACGGCGGAATCGCTGCGCGACGCGGTCAAGGACCTCGACATACATCTCGACATCCACCGCTTCTTCCCTACGCTGTCCCGGCCGGAAAGCCCGGTGCCGCTGCCGCTGCCGCTGCCGCTGCCGCTGCCGCTGCCGCTGCCGCTGCCGCTGCCGCCCAAGCCGAGCACACACCGTCTCTAGCCCGCGTCCCATTCCAAGGAGTCCTCTGAACCGCCCCGCCCATTTCACCGACGCCGACTGGGCCGAATTCCAACGGTGCCAAGTCGACCACGACGAGCTCATGGCACAGGTCGCCGATCGCGAAGCCCAGATGGAACACGACCTGATCGACACCTACGACGCGTACGAACTCGACTACACGCCCCGACCGGATCCGAAGCCCCACCCCGCACGTCCAATCTCGCCGCTTCTCCCCGCACCCGCCTCGCGCAGGAGAAGCCGTGGTCGCTGACAGCAAAAACACCCCGGACGCCTTCCACGCTGACGCCCGCCGCCAGCCCTTTGACGCAGGCTCACTCGCACCGCTGCCCGACCACCGCAACGCGGATACCGCCTGGTGGCAGGAGCTGTGGCGCCGCCACACGCACATCACCACACCGCTGCGGCAGCGCGGGCTCCAGTGCGACATCGAGTTCGGTCTCAGCGCGTACATCGTGCGGGTCTCGCTCCCTGACGACAGCTGCCTCATCATCGGCCCACCGCAGGAACCCCCCTCCGAGCGACCGCCGGGAGACCCGGAAGGGTGGGTCGTGACCCGCCAACACCAGGATCACTCTGAGCTGTTCGAAGTGCTCTACGATTCGTCCCCGTCGACCGACCCCGGTGTCCCTGAGCGGCCTGAGGCCCGGCACGGCGGCAGCGCCACACCTGTGATCGAGGCGATCGACCAGCGGCTCGCCCAGCTCGGCCTGCTGCCGCTGCCTGACGGGTCGGATACAAGCCTGCGGGTGCCCCCGGCTTCGCAGCCCGGGGCACCCGAGCCTGCCGTCGATGCCACAGGCGACGTCGCCGGTTACGTCTATGGCGACGCTCTCCTCGCGCTCACCGACCGGCTCAACGGAGCCGCGTCGCACGCGGAGGCCGCCGCGCTGCTGCACCAGGTCCTGGATCCGATCAACGGACTTCTGGAGCGGCTCGGCGAGTTCTTCGAAGCGGCCGGTGAGAAGGCCAAGGAAGCCGAGCACGATGACGGTTTCGACCTGTCGTACGACCTCGCCGACGCCGCTTCCGAGATCCGCAATCTCGGGGAGGTTCTGCACGTGGCCGAGGACCGGATGCGGGCACTGAGCCCGCCCCCTCCGCCGCCCCGGCCTTCAGCGGCCCCGCTGGGCACGCCGCCTCTCCCCCCGCCGGCCGGGCGGCCGGCACCGCCCCAGCGCAGCCGCTGATGCCGCCGCCTCTGGCAACCTCTTCCCTCAGGAATCCATGACCCCAGCCCGATCCGACCTGTCCGAGTTCGCCACTGCCCTGGCCACCCGCCTGCCCGGCTCCTGGACCAGCCAATACCAGCGCCACGTACGGTACGAGGACCAGTTCCCCCTGAGCGAGCAGCTCTGGGACAACGGCCACGTCGCCTACATCGTCAGCCAGTACGTCATCGCACACGACGCCGTCCTGCACGGCCCCGGAGGCCAGCGGCTGTACGTCGCCGACCGGCCCCGCTACCGGCACCAGTTTGTCGTCGCTCCGCTCGAACCCGATGAGGACGGCGTCAAGCCCCACCACTTCGTCGGCGTCGAGGAGCCGAACGGCATCGCCGTCCCCAACGATCCCGCGCGGGCGGCGGCCCACGTTGCACGGCGGGTGCTGCCCCGCTACGAGCAGGCTCTGGACGAGGTGTTCGACTACGCGGCATTCCAGCCCGACCCGCCGCACCGGTCCGCACCGCCGCAGGTCGCCCAGGTCCTGACCTTGACGTTGTACGACGACGGAGCCCTGGGCGCACCGTACGCGACCGTGCCCGAACAGGCCCGGAACACTTTGTACGCCCAAGGCTTCCAGTACCAGCCGCACCAGGCCGCGTTCCTCCTGCCCAGTGCATATGGCGAAACCGGTCGCGCCCTGCGGGTGCAGGCCGTGGCCCGGCTGCTCACGGCTCAGGGCATCGGGGTGAACCTGCGACGTGCCGCGCCGACCACCAGCCCCGGTCTTCCGCCGGCTTCACCGCAGGTCGCCCGCGCGCCCCAGCGTTGATCCGTCCGCACGCGTTCCCCACGGAGTTCCGCTGCTTTCTGACATCGACGCCGTGAGCCAACTGCGTGGCCTGGCCGAGCGCATCCACCAAGCGGCCGATGACGTGCCCCTCACCGACGCGAGGCACTGCGTCAGTGACAACCTCGACGAACTAGACGACCGGGTCCGTGACATCGCCGGGCTGATCGTCCACGTCACCAGTGCCGCCGCCTTCGCCGACCGTGAAACGAGCGGTCCTACCGGCGCGAACGACGCCACCCCGCGCAGGGTCACCGCGCTGACGCGCGCCGTGGGCACCCTCGGACGCGCCTTGGCCAACCTCAGCGCAGCCGTCGCCCACGTCGGGGACCTGCACCACGTCGCCAGCCTTCCTCGCTCGCCAGAGCGCGCCCGTGACCAGCAGGTCTCGCGCTCCGCAGTCGACGGCCGCCTCAACAGTGCCCACCGCCACCTGCACGAGGCGGCCCGCCAGCTCCTTCTCGACGCGGGACAACTCACCCCGACGAGCAGGGGACCACACAGCCTCCATGCGCCCTCGGCGGCACCCGTCGCGCCCCGGCCCGTCGCGCCCGCCCCCACCCGCACGCACTGACCCCATCCCAACAGACTCTGGAGAGCCCCATCCGCATCGCCCGCCGCACCCTGCCACTGATCGCCGGCGCCGCCTGCCTCGCCCTGGTCATGACCGGCTGCTCCGCCGACAACGGCACCCCCGAGCACAATCCCAGTACCAGCGCCAGCACTGCGCCGAAGCCGGCGCCGGCCCTCAGCTCCGCTCAGGCCCGGGACGTCATCACCCACTACTCAAAGATCAACAACGTGGCCAACGCGTCGCGTGACCGCGCCCTGCTCGGCACCGTCGAGGACGGCCCGCTGTATGCCATGTCCCTGTCGGACTACACCGAGGCCGAGGGCATGCCCGCAGCCGACCGCAAGCCGTACACGCCATGGTCGTACGACACCGCGAGCGCCAAGCTGTACATCCCGCGCCTGGCACCCGGGCAGGACCGCTGGTTCGCCGCCGCACTCGCGGGCCAGAAGGGAACCGCCCCCTCCCGCCTGGTGGTGTTCACCGAACGGCCCGCGAACCAGCGCTGGGAACTGGTCTCCGTCGTCGACCTCGAAGACCACACGCTGCCGGACGTCGCCCTCGACCAGGCCGGCTACGCCACCGCCGTCTCCGCCAACGGCAACCAGCAGCTCGCCGCCGGCCCGGACGTGCTGCGGGCCGCGGTCCTCGACAACTTCGCCACCGGTGGCACGAACACCGGGACGAAGGTGTTCGCGCCGACCGAGGCGAGCAAGAAGCAGATCAAGGTCCACGACAAGACCGGCACCCAGTACGGAAACCTCGGCACCAGCGTCTTCGCCGGGGCCCCCAACCGCTACACCGACGCCTACGCGCTCAAAACCACCGACGGCGGCGCCCTGATCCTGTTCTCCCACACGCACACCCAGACCGACGCCGTCGCCCACGCAGGTCTGCAGATCACCCCTGGCAAGGAAGACCGGGCCTGGCTCCATGACGTGCCGCGCAGCTCCATCCAGTACACGTTCGTGTGCAACGACGCCGCGACCGTCCCGGCGACGGCCGCCCCGTCCCGGTTGATCGGCTACACGTGCGCCCGCACCAACGCCTCCGGCACACCGGCCGCCGCCGGGCCGTCCGGCCGCGCGTAGGCCACGCCTGCACCGAGGAATGTCGTTGACCCATCCTGATTTCGAGCTGTACGACAACGCCGGCCGCGACGCGGAGCAGATCGCCGCCGCCCACTCCGGCATCGCCACCCGCGCCGACCTCCTACGGTGGGCGCGGCGCGACGCCACGCGCTTCCTGGCCGAGCACCAGCTGCCGGACGCACCGCTGCCCGGCCCGGACCCCGCGCCCTACATCGCCGCTCTCGCCGCGGCCGAGACACCCGCCGAGGCGCACGCCGTCACCAGCCGCCTCTTGGACGCAGCCGAACCGGCGCTCCGTGCGGTGAGTGACTACCTCGTAGCTGCCGCCCACTGGCGTGGCCAGTACCACGCGGCGGCCAAGGGCTCGCCGCCCAAGCTGCTTCGGGAAGCGGCCAGCCGCAGCCTGTCCGTACTGGCCATGGCGGACCATGCCGACCTGGAGGCGCTGCGGGCCGAGTACGACCCCGCGCCGACGGCGAAGAACCCAACTCCGCCTCAGGCCCCAGGTGTTCTCGGACTGCCCCCGTCGCCGCCCAGCCAAGCTCCCCCGCGGGGGCCGTCGCACTGACCACCCCAAACACCGGGATCCGTAACGCGACCTGGAGACCTCCCTGTCCACGCGTTCCTTCATCGCCCGCCCCACCGACACCGGCTACAGCGGCATTTACGTCCACCTCGACGGGACGCCCAGCCACCACCTCCCCCTGCTCTTGGCCGCCTACCAGCACACCTTCGGGCGTGATCTGGAGGCGATGTCCCGTCACCTCATCGACGATGTCGCCGTCGGCTGGGACGAGCTGGGCACCGACCTCCTCGACGGCGCGCCGCCCGCCCTCATCACCGCGCTGACCGGCGGCGAGCAGTGGCCCAGCCGCACGCTGGACCACCTGATCACCCCGGACGGATCCCCGCCGGTGCGCATGACGGTCACCGAAGACACCGCCGACGAGCAGGACATGCAGTGGGGCTACCTCCTGCACCGGCACGGCATCGAAGTGATCAACATCCTCAGCAGCAAGGCCGGTCCCGTCGTCGGCTGGGACACCGATCCGTGCCTGGCATTCAGCGACCACCCAGGCCACTGGCCCCCGCCCGCCACCACACCGATCACCGAGTCCGCACCCGCCCTACGGCCAGCACGCAGCGCTCCCGCCCCAGCGCCCGCACAGCCCCGCACCGCCGCCCGCCGCTGACCCCTCTGCCCACACTTCCCGGAGACTGTCCTGACCACGCCCCTGATCACGGTCGTCATCGCCACCCGCCTGCGCGAGGACCGGCTGGACTACCTGACCGCCATGCACGCCAGCCTCACCCGCCAGGCCGCCCCCTGGGAGGCGGTGATCGCCGTCGATGGTGCCGATCCTGACCGCCTGCCGGCCCCGCTCGCAGCCGACCCGCGAGTCCGCGTCCTCGCCCTGGACCGTCCCGTGGGCGCCGCTTGTGCGCGGAACTTGGGTCTCGGCCTAGTCCGTACCAAGTATGTGAACTGGGCGGATGACGACGACGAGTTCGCCGACGATGCCATGGTCGTGCGACTGAACACTCTGGAATCGACCGGGGTGGGCTGGTGCGCGGGATGGAGCGAGGACGTCCACGCCGACGGCTCGACCGCCCTGTGGCGCTGCCCCACGCCGCCCGGCCGCCACGAGGCCGGCGACGTATGGACGTACTGGAAGTCTCCGGCCGACACCATCCCGATCGGGCCGACCACGATCCTCGCGCGCACCGACCTCGTACGCGCCGCCCCGATGGGCGGTCTCGTGCAAGGCGAAGACTATTGCGCTGCCGTCGGCGTCTGCACGCTCGCTCCCGGGATCCTGCTGCCTGTTCCCGTATACAGATATCGGCAGCATGCAGGCCAGATGACAGCCCAGCTCGGATACGACCAGCTGGAAGCGTCGGCCAGAGAGCACGCCTGGCACTACGGCCGCAGCCTGCGCGCCGTCCTTCGCAATCGTGAGGCTCTAGGATCCGCAACTGCGCTAGCAGTGACGGCAGTTCGTTAGCAACGGATTAGCAAATCCGCGATCTGATTGACAACCACTACGTTCAGTAGCGATCTCTGTTGGGGCGCTTCCGGTCTTCGTCCAGTACTCGCAGTCTGCCCTCCGTACGGTTTCAAGCATGGCAGTCCGGAGCGCGGGCAGCACCCGCCGTACATGCAAGGTTCCAACCGTGTCGATCCGGTACAAAGACGCGCCCGTACGTGAGGTGCCGATCCGGCAGATGAGATTGGCGGACTTCAACGAGTCGAAGCCATGGCGGGGCGTCCGGTCGGTACACGGGATGCCCCACCATTCGGGCAAGTACTCGTCTGCCACGACGGGCGGGCATGTGGTCTACGAGAGCCGACTGGAGCTGGCGCGGTTATTGCTGGCGGACTTCGACCCCGAAGTCCGGGGGATCTTCGCTCAGCCGTGTCGGTTAACGGCTCGGGTCGGCGCCCGGGTGCGGCACCACGTACCGGACTTCCTGCTGCTCATGCGCTCTGGGACCGTGCGGGTGGTCAACGTCAAGCCGGCGGGCCGCCTGAAGGACCCGAAGATCGTGGAGGCCCTGGCATGGCCGGGTGAACTATTTCAGCAGCACGGCTGGGACTACGAGATCTGGTCCGGGGCGGGCCGGGCGCTGCTGGAGAACGTGCGATTCCTGGCCGGTTACCGGCGCCCCGGCGTGGTGCCCGAGGCCGAGGTGGAGCAGGCATGGCAGCAGGTCGTCGACGGTGAGGAACTGGCCCTGGCGGAACGTCGCCTGGCGGGCGACCGGCCGTCCCAGGAGGCGAGACCGCCTTTCATGGTGCTGTTGTGGGCCGGTCGGCTGACCACGGACCTGTCCCGCCCGCTGTCTGGTGAGTCCGTGCTGCGGAGGTGCACGTGACCACGTGGACGACGCCGCTGCGGCCGGGGCTGCCGATCAGCTTCGATGGTGAGCAGTTCACGGTTGCCGAGATCGAAGGCCGTCGGGTTCTCCTCCGCCCGACGGCCGCAGTCATGGGCGTTCCGCAGTGGCGGCAGGTGGACATCTCCGTGCTGCTGGCTCATCCCACTACCGAGATCCTGGTCCCGGTTCCGCAAGAGGAACCGGCGGCTGCGGCTGTCCTGGGCGGTCTTGGCGACGGGGAGGATGAAGAGCTGACGCGGCGGTACCGCCACGTCCAGGAGGTCAGGACCGGCTACCAGCTCGGCAGCGAGGCACTGGCTCTTCCGGGCGAGCCGCAGCCAGATTACGCGCCCGGTACGCCCAAGATGCGCCGGTACGCCGCTAAGGCGGCGGAGCTCGGAGTCGCCGAGAGCACGATCCGGAACTGGGTAAGGGCAGTGGAGCGCTCCGGTCCGGTCGGTCTGGTACGCGAACGGCCCAAGGCGAGCGTGTTGGACCGGGCTGACGATCGGTGGCTGGAGATCGCCAGGTCGGTGCTGAAGGGGCACGAGAGGGCCTCCAGGCCGGTGCGGAATCTGATCCTGATCGAGATCGAGGAACGCCTGGTCAGGGAATACGGGAAGGGCGCTGTTCCGCTTCCGGCCCGTACGACGGGCTACGAACTGCTGCGGGCACTGGCCAAGGGCACGAACGCTTTCGAGGGCAGCACGAAGGGGAAGCGGTCGATCGCGGATGCCCCGAAGGGGACGTATGGCAGGCTGCGGGCGACCCGGCCGGGCGAGTTCGTGGTGCTGGATACCAACTGCCTGGACGTATTCGCGATGGAACCGGTGACCTGTCAGTGGGTGCGCTGCGAACTGACCGTTGCGATGGACCTCTACAGCCGGTGCATCACGGGCCTGCGGCTGACCCCCGTCTCGACGAAGTCGACGGACGTGGCAGGGGTGTTGTACGAGACGGTCCGTCCCCGCGAGGTGCCGCAGGACGGGGGCGAGCCGCTGCCGTATTGCGGTGTTCCCTCCACGGTCGTGGTTGAAGCGGACAAGCTGGTCGACCGGGACGGTCAGCCACTGCTGCCGACGGTCGCGGCCGAGACGATCATCTTCGACCACGGCAAGGTCTATCTGTCGAACCACATCGAGAGCGTCTGCGCGAAGCTGGACATCTCGCTGCAACCGGCCCGCCCGAAGACGCCGACCGATAAGCCTATCGAGCGCTGGTTCCGCACTCTGAATCAGGGGCTGCTGGCCGCGCTGCCGGGTTACAAGGGCTCGGATGTGCACAGCCGCGGCGAGAAGGTCGAGGACGAGGCGTTCTTCTTCATCGACGAACTCGAAGCGATCATCCGCGAGTGGATCGCCCGGATCTATCACAGGCGCCACCACCGCGGACTGTGCATCCCTGAGGTCCCGGGGCTGAAGCTGAGCCCGCTCGACATGTTCGAGCACGGCGTGACCCGCGCCGGCCCGCTGAGGATTCCGGCCCGCCCGAATCTGGCCCTGGAGTTCCTGGAGGAGGAACGTGTACCCATCCATCACTACGGCGTCGAGCTCGAAGGACTGCGCTACAACGGCGACGCGCTGAACGACTACCGCAATCAGCCCAGTCCGTATCGTGGAGTGGATGCGGGCAAGTGGCCGATCGCACTGGACCGCGGCGACGTCACCAAGGCGTACTTCCAGGACCCGAAGCAGCGGACCTGGCACACGCTCGACTGGGAGCACGCCCCCGCACTCAGGGGCCCGGTCAGCCGGGAGGCGCTGGTCTATGCCCGTCGGCTCGCCAAAGCGGCCCACCGCTTCCCGGACACGAAGCGAGCACTGGTCGAACTCCTCGAACGATGGGGTGCTGGACTGGCTACGGACCGCACCGAGCGGCGGATGGCGGTGCGGCTGTCCCAGGAGCGGCTGCGCATGGTCGGAGAAGACGAAGCGCCAGCCGGCACCGACGTCGTCGCCTCCCTCCCGGCCCTGCGGAAAGTGGCAGCCGCCGGCGGGCCGGGGGCCGATCGGAGCGAGACGGAGGATCCGGACCTGCGGGTCGTCGAAGGGGTGGACGAGGTGCCGGGCGGGGATGATGACGAGGACGATGAGCTGGAGGCCGTCTTCCCGGGCGAGGAGAACGGCGCCGCGATCGACGAGGACGCCTACTACGCCGACGTCTGGGAGAGCCGTTGAGCACGGCGGGCGGTGCCGCGGACGCCGAGCCGTTCGAAGGCGACGACCGCCAGTACAGCCCGACCCGGCTGCCCGGATGGCTGCAGGAAGTCTACGGACCCGACCGGATCCGGCCCGAGCAGTTGAGCCGGGCCCAGCTCGCCAAGCTTTCACCGCGGGCGCTCTCGGTACACAACGACAACCGGGAGGTCTGGCACGCCAACATCGGCCCCATCGACACTCCGCAGCTGCTCGCGCTCCATGCGGACCTGCGCGAGATCATCGAGTCGAACCGGCAGGACGGCAACAAGACCAAACCGGCAGCCCTGGTGGACGCCCACCCAGGACTCGGCAAGAGCACGGCGGTGCGCGCGTACGGCTGCGATCTGTTCAAACGGCAGGTCAACCTGCGCGGAGACACCACGCCGGATGGTGCCCGGCGGGTGCCGGTCATGTACATCGCGCTCAGCGGCAACACGCAGATCCGCGGCCTGAACGCGGCGATCTGCCGGTTCTACGGGCTGCCCGTCAAGGGGGACGCGGACACGCTGGCCGAGCGGGCCGTGGACGCGGTCTTGTCGATGAAGACCGTCGCCATGGTTATCGACGACATCCATTTCCTGGCCGGCTCGACGTCGAACGCGGTCCGCATGGCCAACCAGCTCAAGTACCTCTCCAACGTCTTCCCCGTCACCCTGATCTACGTGGGCGTCGGCGTCCAGGAGCGCGGCATCCTCCATGAGGGCTTCTCGCCGAGGGAGAGCCCGCTCGCGCAGTTCGGGCGCCGCACCACGGCGCTGACGTTGATGCCCTTCCAGGTCGATGACGACGAGGGCCGCCTGCAGTGGCGCCAGCTGCTCAAGACGATCGAGCAGAAGCTCGTCCTGGCCGAGAAGTACCCCGGCATGCTCGCCGAGGACCTCTCGGACTACCTCTTCGCCCGTTCCACCGGGCATTTCGCGTCGCTGATGTCGCTGGTCAACCGGGGCTGTCTGCGCGCGATCCGAGGTGGGAACGAGCGCCTGGACGAGGAGCTGATGAACCAGGTGAAGAACGACGCCGCGGCCGAGGAGGCTCGCAAGGAACTGGAGGCCGAGATCAAGGCCGGTCTCAAGACCACGCGGCCGACCCAGGATCCACGACGCCGGAGGAAGTCGGCATGACGGGCTGGAGTGACGAGCGCATCCCCATCGGGGTAGCGCCCTCCCTTGGGGAGGCCCTGGACAGCTGGCTTGAGCGGTACGCGCACCGCCTGCGCACGCACACCGTGGACTTCGCCGACTACCTGGGGCTCCCGCACGCATCCGTGCGCAGGATGGTCCGGCGCTTGACCGAGGGCGAGCTGGAGCTGCTGGAGCGGCGCACCGGCGTCGGGGCCGAGCAGCTGAGGGCGATGACACTGGAGGCGTTCGGCGGTTCCCTCGTGCGGATCACCGGGCCGACCCGCCGGCTGAGAGCGCCCGCCCACTGGCGGTTCTACGGGACCACCTCGCGCTACTGCCCCGCCTGCCTGGCCGGCAACGGGGGCCGGTGGCAGGTGCACTGGCGCCTGGGCTGGGCCTTCGCCTGCATTCGCCACCGGCTCCTGCTCCTCGAACGGTGCCCACGCTGCGGCAAGCACCCGCCCGTACTCAGTGGCGGTAACCACCGCATGCTGTCCCGGCCACAAGCCTGCCGTTCCCTGACCGAGCGCGACGGCCGCGGCACCCGCTGCGGCTACCCCCTGACCGAGGCCCCCGCCGTCTCTCTCGCCGAAGGTGGTGCGGTCCTGCTCTCGCAAGCTGGCGTCAACGCGCACGTCATCGCGGAGCATCGCAGTGCTGCGGCGCGCGAACGGGCCGGGGAACTGTCGCACCTGGGACGACGAGCGCTACGCAACATCGGCGCCCGGCCCGACGTCGTGCCACCCCTCGCACGCGACATCATCACGGCCTGCGGCGGCGAGCTTCTCGCCGGCGCCGCGGCGATGGAGATCCACGACGCGCGCAACGTTGCCATCGGGACCACCCTGGCCGCCATCGCCACCGATCCCCGGCATCCGCTGCACGAGGACGTGTTCGCGTGGATCTGCCTCGCGCCGGACCGCGAAATGGGTGAGCTGCGCGAACACCCCACGCGGTACTTGACCAACTGGAAGTCCGCAGGCCCCCGCGTGATCAACCGCATCCTTGCCGCGTCCGACAGCCAGCTCACGCTCAAGGCCCGGCTGCGCTACGGCACAGCGACCGCCGAGCCCGCCGTGCCCTCCCTGAGCGAGGCCGACATCAGGGTGCGGGCGTCCAAGACGCCCGGCATGCTCTGGCCGTCCTGGACGCTGCGGCTGCTGCCGCCCAAGAGCCCGCACCAGCCGAGGATCGCCGGCCTGCGACGCGCCTGCGCAAGCCTCATGCTCGTTCCCGGCGGCCCGGCCGGACACCGCCAGGGCGCCCGGATCATGGGCAATCCGCACTTCCGCAGCAACCTGGAGGCCCTGCTGGCCTTCGTCGACGCCGATCACATCTGCAGCACGCTGACCCACTACACACGCGTGCTCGACACGCACGAGGTGCCGATCGACTACGCACGCCGCCGAGCCCTGTTCGCCAACGAGGCGACCACGCTGCTCCTCGACGAGAACGCCCACTGGCGCCTCTGCAAGAGCCTGGGCACCCGGCAATTCCAACAAGTCCACCTCTACCGGCTGCGCTGGCAGCTGCGGCGGCTCCTGCTCGGGGCCGACCCGCAGCCCGGCAACCACGCACCCGCCTGGACACACCGCTTCACCTACCGGACGCACCCGGAGATCCTCGCCTTCCTCGACGAGCAGGCGCACCGCAACCTCGCCGCCCACCACATCACCGACGAGCCGGTGACCTGGGAGCCGCCGCCACACTGGCTCGACAACATCGCTCTGCCCCAACCGCCCGTCACCACCCCCACCGAGCGCATCCGCGCCCTGCTGACCCCCCACTCCACCGCCCGCGACGTCGCCCACACCCTCGGTCTCACGGTGCACCAACTGCGCCTGCTGATGGAAATCCGCCGCCTGAGCGCGCAGACCCGCCCGCACAACAAGGGCAACTACCCCCGTCCACCGCACCAGGGCTACCTGGTACCCGACCGGCTGCGGGATCTCTACCAGCGGCAGGGCCTGCAACAGCGGCAGATCGCCCAACTCGCCGGATGCACCCCCGGGATCGTCAAGACCGCGCTCAAGCAGGCCAACATCCCGCTGCGGCCCCGTCGCGCAGCGGGCGAACTGAGACGGTCGGTCGATCCGGTCTGGCTGCGCACCGAGTACCACGACAAGGGCAGAACGGTGGCCGACATCGCTCGCGAGCTGGCCGCCCCCGACTCGAACGTCTCCCAACTTCTCGACGCGTGGGGCATCCCCCGCCATCCGCCAGGCCACAGTGCGCCTCCAGCGTGGCAGCCGAGCCCCTTCGCCAGCCTCGGCGTGCCACTGTCGCCGGACATGGAACGAATCAGCACGCGTGCGGGCGCACTGGAAGAACTACGGACGGCCCTGCTGCTTCCCGGTTTTCGCACGCGCCGCGCGGCGGCACTCACGCTCGGCATCCCCCGAACCTCCCTCAACGGGCGTCTGAAGAAGCTGGAGACGGCCGCGGGCTTCGCGATCTTCAACCACCGCAGACGGCCGGTCGCCCCAACGGCACGCGGCCAGGCCCTGCTCGACGAGGCGCAGCTACTGCTACAGCGCCTCGACACCCGGTCCCGTCCTCGGCCCGTGACGTGTTCCAGCTCTCCGCTGGGAACGATCCACGCCGTGTTGGGAAGCGTTCCGTAAGCAATGCCGTTCTGTTCTTGTGGGGGCCGCTGAGAAGCCTCTCCTCTTGGAGAGATCGCTAGGCACCTGTCGGAGGCGTCGTGCCGTGTTCCGCGTCATCGTCTCCGGCCGGCTGATCGCTCAGGAGCGATGCGCCGAACGCCTGCAAGCGCTCCACCGCTTGGCTGTCGGGCCCCGTGCGGCGGGCCAGCGCGTTGTGGATCTCCTGGTAGACGGACGCCTCCAGGCCGCAGCGGCGGCAGTCCTCCAGGTGTGCCGAGACCCGGCGCGCGGTGATCTCGTCGGTTTCGCCGTCGAGGTAGGACTGGAGCACGCGGGCGACTTGCATGCAGTTCATTCGGCGCTCGGCCGCTGCACGTCGCCACCATGGACGCCTCTTCACATCACACCTCGTTTCGGTGCCAGTCCGGCCGTGGCCAGCCGTGCCCGTATCCGTTTGCGTGCCCGGTGCAGCCGGCTCATCACGGTGCCTTCGGGCACGTCCAGCAGGTGGGCGGCCTCGGCGTAGGTGAGGCCGTCGATGTCCACCAGCTGCACCACCTGCCGGTGCTTGTCCGGCAGCGCGCACAGGGCCTCGTCCACCACCTCATCGAACGCCTCACCCACCACGATCTCTTCCGCCGACCCGCTGGGGCCCGTGGTGCTGAGCCGGTCCAGATCGGTGTCCGGGTCGTCCAGGAGGTGGGGACGGCGGCGGCGGTGGCGGTTGATCTCGGCCCGCCGCATGATCGTCAGCAGCCATGCGCGCGGGTGTTTCCCGTCGAAGCGGTCCACGGCCCGGTAGGCGCGCAGAAGGGTGTCCTGCACGAGGTCCTCGGCGTCCGCCGGCTGCGCGGTCAGCGTCATCGCCACCCGCAGCAGTACCTCCACCTCCGGCAGCACATAGGCGGCGAACGCCTGACCTCGAGGGTCCGCGGGGTCAGGCGGCGCTGTCACTTCGTCTTCCACACGGTGGAAACCCCTTTTCCCCGGACCCGCATTCCATCCTCTTCATCCTTCTGCTTCCCGGCCCCGGGCGCCACTGTGGTCAGTGGCGAGGTGAGGAGCTTGTGCGGGGGCTGGAATGCCGCGCGCGGCAGGACGGGTTTCCGCTGTATGAAATGGCAGCGCGTTCCCGGGCCGGGGCGAGTGTGGGCCGAGTGCCGGGAGAAAATGCGGCATGTGCGGCTGCGCGGTGACGTGGAAGCGTACGTCGACGGGCAGCTCACCGGTGCGCACCGCGTGCGGGTGGCCGCCCACGTCGCCTGCTGCTGGGGGTGCAGCGGCAGTCTGCAACTGCTGCGGCTGGTCAAGGCGTCCCTCCGGGACCATCCCCGGCGGACCCCCCCGTCTCTCGCGTCGGCCCGGGTACGGCGCTTCGCTGATCGCCTCACCACGCCGCCGGGCCGGGACCGGCCCCGCCGTTGAAGGACACCGAGCCTCACTGATCCCGCGCGAACCCTGGCGGCCGGGCGTCCTGGTATCCCGGCGTGCCGGTCAGCAGCAGCCCGACGGTGCGCCCGTGGCCGGTACGGCTGCCCCGTTCACGGGATCGCAGGGGAACAGGCCGAAGTGGTGGCTCTTGTCGCCTGTGACGGTGAAGTGGGGCGCGTAGCGGGTGGCGGCGAGCATGTCGGCGGTGTTGCCGCAGACGAGCATCGGCTTTCCGGTGGGGAAGCGGTGGTGGTCGTCGAGGTCGAAGGCGTGCGGTTGCTCGGCGACGGTGCCGCGGTAGACGGCGACCTGGCCGTAGTCCTCGCAGCGGTCCTCCAGGGGGAGCTTGAAGGCGCGGACGGTGCGGGAGGTGAAGGCGGCAAAGCCGATCTTCCGCTCGATGTCCGGGTCGCTGATCTCCACCGGAGAGGCGGTGACGGTGCGGGCGTCCGGGCAGCCGGCACGGTCCAGGATGCGCCGGAAGTCCTCGGTGTACAGGGCCCCGGCGAGGCATTCGCCGACGAGGACGGGATCGTCGAGGAGGGGGGTGGGCAGGCGGCGGTCGGCGAAGATGTCGGAGAAGTACAGCTCGCCGCCGGGCTTGAGGACGCGGAAGATCTCGGAGAAGACGCGCGGCTTGTCCGGCGACAGGTTCAGGACGCAGTTGGAGACCACCACGTCCACGGAGGCGTCCGGGATGCCGGCCGTGGCCAGGTCTTCGATGTAGCCGTGGCGGAAGTCGGTGTTGGCGTAGCCGAACCGTTCGGCGTGCCAGTCCTGATGGCGACGCGCCACGGCCAGCTGTTCCTCGGTCATGTCGACGCCGATCACCCGGCCGGTTGGCCCGACCAGTTGGGACAGCACGTAGACGTCCCGCCCGCTGCCGCAGCCCAGGTCGAGCACAGTGGCCCCGTCAAGTCCGGGCGGGATGGGCGAACCGCAGCCGTAGAAACGCTCCATGACCTCGTCGTGGACCTGCGCGAGAGCCGCCGCGATGTGGGGCGGCGGTGCCGTGTCCGTGCAGCAGGCCGAGGTCTTCAGGTCCGCGGAGGAGGCGAGCACCTTTCCGTAGTAGTCCCTGACCGATTCCGCCACGGACGAAAGGGGCGTCTGCTGCCCCGGGGATACGTCAATCGTCGCCATGTCTCTCCCTGGTGGTCCCTCGTGCTCCGGCCGGTGGTTCGCCGGGGCCGCGACGGGAACCCGCTGTGCGGCGGTTGCCATTCCCCCTCCGCTGTGCCGTGATCCGGACGGGTCTCAGGTCAGCGGCGATCAACCACCGGGGTGCAGGGCTGATGCCGCCCACCGCGCTCCGAGGCGCGGTGGGCTACCTCCAACATCAGCACGGACTTCCTGCCTCACGGGACGTTCGCCGGCGGCGTCCTCCGGGCCGTCACCGGCTACCGGCAGTCGCGTCGGCCTCGACGCTGCGGGAGCGGATCAGCCGTGCCGCCCACCAGCCGCTCGCGCTCAGCACGAGCAGAGCGCCCAGCGCGATCCACAGCCCCGGGGAGCCGGGGTCGCCCAGGGAACCGCCGAGCCCGGTGTAGACGACGGTGCCCGGGATGATGCCCAGGGCCGTGGCTGTGACGTAGGAGGAGAAGCGGACACCGGCCACCCCCGCCCCGTAGTTGATCACGGAGAAGGGGAACAGCGGCACCAGCCGCACGAGCAGCACCGCCGCGAACCCGCGGCGTGTCAGGTAGGCGTCCAGCCGGGCCAGCCGCCCCGACCCGGCATAGCGGGCTACGACCGGACGCCCCAGCCAGCGGGCGAGGCCGAACGACAGGGCCGCACCCGCCGTGGCTCCCACGAGTACGGCCGCCACCCCCAGCGGCAGCCCGAACAGCGCCCCCGCGGAGGCGGTCAGTACAGAGCCGGGCAGTAGCGCCGTCACGGCCAAGGCGTAGCAGACAGAGAAGACGACCGGCCCCCATATGCCGCGCGAGTCGACCCACTGGCGCACCTCGCGCAGCAGGTCCCCGCCTCCCATTGCCACCCAGGCCCCGAGCGCGAGCAGCAGGACCACGAGGACGGCCAGCCGTATCCACGCCGCGCGCGCCGGCCTCGGCGCCACCCCGTCCGGGCCGGCATCGAAGCTCGGGCCGGTGTCGGGCGGCGTGGGCTCGATGGCGCAGGAGGGGGTTGTCTGGTGATTCATATCGGCTCCTGTGATGGTGGTTCGGCGGCAAGTTCGGCCACCACGCGGCGCAGTGGCAGCTCCAGGCGTCGTCCTGGGGCTGCCCACCGTGCCAGGGATCGCTTGGCGGTCTGGGAGCGCTTGGGTGTCAGATCGGGCAGATACAGGGCGTCGGCCAGCAGGGCCGCCGCGTCGGCCGAGTCGATGGCGAGAGTGAAGACGCGTCGCTCGTCCGTGCGGACGCGGAAACCCGCCGTGCGCAGCGCGGCGGGCAGCCCGTCGCGGGCCTGCGGGTTGGGCCACGGCTGGCGTAGGGCGCGCAGGGCTGCCATTACCCGCAGCCAGCCGAGCATGCCGGATGGGGAGAGCCCGGACTGGGAGGGCACCAGCGCCGCGAGCGTCCCGCCGGGCCGCAGTACGCGCCGGATCTCCCCGAGGACCTGCGGCAGGGGGGTGACGACTGGCAGGCACATGGCCGCGCAGACCGCGCCGGCGCTCGCGGAGGCGGCCGGGAGCGCGTCCGCACCGGCGCGGACGAGTGGTCCGCGGCCCCGGCGGGCTGCTTCGGCGAGTTCTGCCGTCGACAGGTCGATCCCGACCCAGTCGGCGTCGGTGAGTTCGTCGCGGGTGGGTGCCGAGCCGCAGGCAAGATCGAGGACCGTGCCCTCGACACCGCGCAGCGGTTCGGCCAGCCAGGCGTAGGGGGAAGCATCGGCCAGAGCGAACAACTGCTCGGTGATACCGGGGTGCGCCTGGTGGTAGGCGGCGATGAAGCGCCGCCAGTCCGGTTCGTCCATCCAGCCTTCGCCCCTCTTCCGATCTTCCGACCTGTGGGGCTGCTCGCCCCTTGTACTTTGCGTCGGGAACCCTGCCTGGCCGGTCCCCCATTCCGTTTCGGACACGCCGGAGGCGCGCGGATGACGCGGGACGGTCATCGTGACCGTGATCGTGGGCTGAGAAAAGGGGAAGGCCCCGGCTGTGTCAGCGGGTTTCCCCCATGTCCCACGATCGCGCACCGCCTGTCCCACGGCGGCCCACCGACTGGAGAGAGCCCGCACCATGAACAGGTACGACCTGGTGGTCATCGGCGGCGGCAGCGCCGGGCTGACCGCGGCCCGCACCGCCGGGCGCTTCGGCGCCCGGACGCTGCTCGTCGAGCGGGACCGGCTGGGCGGAGACTGTCTGTGGACGGGGTGCGTACCGAGCAAGGCACTGCTGCACGTCGCCGCCGACGTCCAGGCGGCCCGCCGCGCCGCCGCCTACGGGCTCCCGCCGGTGACCGGTTCGGCCGACCTCACGGCGGCCATGGCGGAGGTGAAGCGGGCGATCGGTGCGATCGCACCGCACGACTCGGCCGAGGCGCTCGCCCCGTACGGAGTCGACGTCACGTACGGCGCGGCGTCCTTCACCGGCCCGGGAACCCTGACAGCGGGTGAGAGCGAGGTCTCCTTCCGGTTCGCGCTGATCGCCACGGGCTCCTCACCGGCCCTCGTGCCGGTCCCTGGCCTGGCCGAGGCCGACCCGCTGACCAGCGACACCGTCTGGGAGCTGTCCGAACTCCCGCGCAGCCTGGTGGTGCTGGGCGGCGGGCCCATCGGCTGTGAACTGGGCCAGGCGTTCGCCCGGCTCGGCTCGCAGGTCACCCTCGTGGAGGCGATGGACCGCCTGGTGCCCCGGGAGGAACCCCGGGCCTCGCAGGTTCTGCGGGACCGGCTGGAGGCCGAGGGAGTCACCGTGCTGACCGGCTACCGTGCGGAAACAGTCGATGCCGGTGCCGTCCACGGGCCCGGTGGCCCTCTCCCCTACGACGCGCTGCTGGCCGTCACGGGCCGCCGTGCCAACGTCCAGGGGCTCAACGTGGAGGCGGCCGGTGTGGAGCTGACCGACACCGGTCACGCCCGCACTGACGACCGGCTGCGTACCACCAACCACCGGATCTACGCCGCCGGTGACGTGACCGGCCGCTCGGCCTTCACCCATCTAGGCGGCACGCAGGGCGGAGCAGCCGCCATCGACGCTCTCCTGGGTGTGCGCCGCCCGATCGACTACCGGGCGGTGCCCTGGGTGACGTTCACCGATCCCGAGATCGCCCGCGTCGGCCTCACCTCCGACGAGGCACGCGAGAAGTACGGCGACACGGTGCGCGTCCACACGCTGGACAACGACCGGGTCGACCGGGCGGTCGCCGACGGCCGCACCGAGGGCTTCACCACCCTGGTGCTGGGCCCGCGCGGGAAGATCGTCGGAGCCACGGTGGTGTCGCCGAGGGCCGGGGAGACCATCGCCCATCTGGCGGCGGCGGTGCGCCTGGGCTGGACGCCCTCCGACTACGCGCGCACCATGCACCCCTACCCCACGTACGCCGACGGGCCCTGGCACACGGCCCTGGCCGACGTCTACGCCCGCCTGGCCCGGGGCAGCGGGCCCATCGGCGCGCTGCTGAAGCTCCGCAGAGGGGCGATCCGGTGATCCTCCGCCTCGTCCTAGGCGCCGTCCTCGCGGCGATGGCGCTGGGCCAGCTCGCCTCGTTCGACGCGATGCCCGCCATCCTGACCACCTACGGCCTGACGTCCGGAGCGGCCTCGACTGCCCTGGCCGTGGCATTGATCAGCGCTGAGACGGTCACGGCCGTCTGGTTCCTCACCCGGCCCCGCTTCCGCGCCGCCACGCCCGTCTGGCTGTACGCGAGCGTCGCCGTGGTGTGGTGGGCTCTCGCCGCCCAGGCGTTCGCCCGCGGACTCGTCCTGGACAACTGCGGCTGCTTCGGGACCTACCTCGCCCAGCCGCTGCGCTGGTACGTCCTGGTCGAGGACGCGCTGATGCTGCTGTACGCCTGGCTGCTGTGGCGCGGACTGCGGCGGGCCCGGACCAACCCCCTCACCGACCGAACCTCAACAGCGGCCCCCACACCGCAGGAGAACCACTGATGCGGATCATCGCAGCACTGCGCGACCTCGAACACGCCACCCGCCCCTACGACACCGAGTTCGCCACAGCCATGGAGCGCCGCTGGGCGGAACTCCCCGAGGCAGCCAAGACACCCGGCCAGATCCTCGGCCGGCACGGCGTCGGCTGCGAGGGCACCCATGGCGTCTTCCCCAAGTGCAACCTCAAGTGCACCCCCTGCTACCACTCCCGGGACGCCAACCAGGTACGCGTCGACGGCCCGCACACCCACGAACAGCTCGCGGCCCAAATGCGACTGCTGCGTGAGCTGCGCGGTCCGCGTGCCCACACCCAGCTCATCGGCGGCGAGGTCAGTCTGCTCGACCCCGACGACCACGCCGCCGCGCTGGCGATCATGCGGGAGCACGGCCGGGAACCGATGAGCTTCACCCACGGCGACTTCGACGACGGCTACCTCACCCAGCTCGCACTCGGCCCGGACGGTACACGGCGCATCGGGCGACTGTCCTTCGCCGCACACTTCGACAAATTCATGTACGGCCGGCGAGGCATCGAACGCCCGCCCGACGAGCAGTCGCTCAACCCGTACCGGGCACGGTTCGCCGCCATGTTCACCCGTCTGCGGCGCGAGCACGGTGTTCGGTTCTTCCTCGCCCACAACATGACCGTCACCCCGGGCAACCTCGACGAGATCGCGGAAGTAGTCCGCGACTGCCACGCCATGGGCTACGGCATGTTCTCCTTCCAGCCCGCAGCCTTCCTCGGCGACGAGCGCCGATGGAAGGAGAAGTTCCGCGAGGCGACCCCGGACGCGGTGTGGGCGGAGATCGAGCGCGGCGCCGGAACCCGGTTGGACTACCGGGTCTTCGAGAACGGTGATGTGCGCTGCAACCGCACCGCCTACGGCTTCTACGCCGGCCGCCGCTGGTATCCGTTCCTCGACGGCGGCGACCCGCGCGACCTCGCCGTGCGCGACGCGTTCTTCCGCTACTTCGGAAAGGTCACCTTTACCGGAACCCCACCCGCCCTCCTCGCCGCCAGGGTCCTGCGGGTGGTCGGCCGCCACCCGTCCACGGCGGTGACGGCGCTTCGCTGGCTGTTCCGCACGGCCCGCCGCGTCGGGCTGCTGCGGCTGGTCCGCCACCGGATGCGGGTGCGCCCGGTGACGTTCGTGATGCACCAGTTCATGGACGCCGATGTCGTCGCCCCGGCCTGGGAGATGATGCAGCGCGGCGAGCAGGCCGATGACCCCCGGCTGCGCGAGACCCAGGAGCGGCTGGCCGCCTGCCACTACGCCATGGCCCACCCCGAGAACGGCACCCTCGTCCCGGCCTGCGTGCAACACGCCGTACTCGACCCGGCCGAGAACGCGGCGCTGCGCACTCTGCTGCCGATCGTCGAGGTCCGCACCACCGTCGGCCGCCCGTCCGGCACGTCACCGAAGGAGAAGTAGTTTCATGCGCATAGGTGTGATCACCGGCTCGGGCAGCTACGACTGGCCCCATCTGGAAGGGGCCGCGGAGCGGACCGTCGTCACGGACCACGGCGAGGTCACCGTCACCGAGGGACGCCTGGGGGACGCGGAGATCGTCCAGCTGTCCCGGCACGGCGCCGGTCACCACCGGCTCTCCAGCCAGGTCGACCACAAGGCCAACCTGGCCGCCCTGCTGGCCTGCAAGACGGATGCCGTCGTCTCCTTCACCGTCTGTGGCTCCCTCGACCGGGAGCTGCCGCCGGGCTCCCTGGTGGTCTTCGATGACCTGTACTTCCCCGCCAACCGGCTGCCCGATGGCACCCCCTGCACCTGGTACGACACACCTGGCGAGGCGGGCCGCGGCCACTGGATCTTCGAGAAGCCCTTCAGTGAACCGCTGCGCCAAGCGCTGATCACGGCCGCCGGGCAGACCGGGGTGCCCGTCGCGACGCAGGGTGTCTACGGGCACGTCGACGGCCCTCGTTTCAACTCGCGCCCGGAGGTGGCCGCGCTGGCCGCGGCCGGGGTCAGTGCAATCAGCCAGACCGCGGGACCGGAGGTCGTCCTGGCCGGGGAAGCCGAGTTGCCCATGGCGCTGGTGGGTTTCGTCACCGACTACGCCAACGGCATCGCCGCCGAACCGGAAGCGGTGCAGGCACTGCTGGACCGCATGGCGGTGAGCAAGGAGGTCTTCGCCACGCTGGCCGGACACGCGCTGCCTTCCCTTGACGCCGTGAGCGGCGCCGGTTTCGTCTACCGGTTCGACACGTGAGCGCCGTCGGCCACGGGGGCACCCCCGCGATCCTGGTCATGGCGAAACCGCCCCGGCCCGGCACGGTCAAGACCCGGCTGCATCCCCTGCTGGGTCCACAGCGCTGCGCGGAACTCCAGGCCGAACTCATCCGCCACACCATGGAATTGGCCACCGCCCACACCCCGCGCCCCTACCTCGCCTACGCGCCGGACGACGGCAAAGACGCCATCAACACGGCGGTGCCGGCCGGCGTCCGGTTGCTCGTCCAGCGCGGTGAAGACCTCGGACAACGCCTCGCCGCAGCCGTCACGGATGCCTTCGCCGACGGCGCGGGCCCGCTGCTGGTCATCGGCACCGACGCACCGACCCTCACCGGCGACCGCCTGACCGCCGCGTTCACCGCCCTGGAACACCATGACGTGGCACTGGGCCCGGCGCTCGACGGCGGCTACTACCTGATCGGCCTGCGAGCACCCCACACCTCGCTCTTCGCCCTCGCCCCGGATGTCTGGAGCACGGAGCGGGTGCTTGCAGCGACCCGCGCCCTCGCCGACGGCGCAGGGCTGAGGATGGGACTGCTGCGTCCACTGCGGGACTTGGACACCCCCGAGGACGCTGCCGCGCTCCTGGCTGATCCGGCGCTGCCCACGCCGATCGCCGCCCTGCTCCAGCCCGAGGAGAGACCATGACTCAGGTGTCGATCATCGTCCCGGTCCTGAACGAAGAGGCCACGATCCACGATGCGGTGTGCCGCCTGGGCCGGGACTTCCCCGACTGCGAGCTGATCGTCGTGGACGGCGGCTCCACCGACGCCACCGCCGCACTCGCAGCCCTCCACGCCACCGTGATCGGCAGTGAGCGCGGCCGGGCCAAGCAGATGAACGAGGGCGCCCGGCACGCCTCCGGGAACATCCTGTGGTTCATCCACGCCGACACGGCCATCGAGCCCGAAGCCCTGGGCCAGATCCGGGCCGCTCTCGCCGACCCGGCCGTGGTCGCAGGCGGCCTTACCCTCCGCTTCGACCGCCGGACACCCGCCCTGAACTACCTCGCGTGGACATCCAACGCCCGCGCGCGGCGCCTCCACCACATCTTCGGCGACCAGGCCATGTTCATCCGCCGCACCGTCTTCGACGCCCTCGGCGGCTATCCCGACCTGGCCATCATGGAGGACCTGGAAATGTCTCGGCGCCTGCACCGCCGCGGCCAACTGCGCCTGCTGCCCGCCACCTCGACGGCCTCCTCACGCCGACTGATCGCGCACGGGACCTGGCGCATGATCGCCTTCATGCAGTACCTGAAGCTGCTGTACTTCGCCGGTGTCGACCCCGAAACCATCCGCGCCCGCTACACCGCAGGCCCCCGCCTCCTGCCGAACAGAAGCCCGAGAGCAGCACGAACCAGACGCACCTGAACTCCCCCTGTTCCCCCTTTTGCCTCGACACTTTGGAGACCGACCTCATGCGCATCGCAGTCTGCGGAGGGCCCTACGGAAACCCGTACGCGCTCCAGGCGTTCGTCGACGACGCCCGTGCCCGGGGCGCCGAGCGGCTGTTCTGCCTGGGCGACCTCGGCGGCTTCGGCGCCGACGTCGACGCGCTGTGGCCGATCCTCACCGACAACACCGTCGAGTGCGTCGCCGGGAACTACGACGTCGCCATCGCCCGCGGCGACACCGACTGCGGCTGCGGCTACCGCGACCCGAAGGACAACGAGTACGCCCAACTCATCTACGACCACACGCTCGCCACCACCGGCCGCGACTTCGCCACCTGGATGGGCACCCTGCCCACCGAGCGCCGGGAGACCATCGACGGCGTCGACGTCCACATGGTCCACGGCTCGACCCTGGCACTGAACGACTTCTGGTGGGAGTCGCTCCCCGAGGAGCAGCACCGCCTGCGAGCAGAGGCGTCCGGGGCCGACGTCGTGCTGTGCACCCACAGTGGTCTGCCCTGGCAGCGGCGCATCGGCGACACCCTCGCCGTGAACGTCGGCGTGCTCGGCAAACCCGCCAACGACGGCCGCCGCGAGGTCTGGTACGCGATCCTCGACCTCTCCGACGGGCACGTCACCGCCGAGCTCATCCCGCTCGCGTACGACTGGCGGGCGCAAGCCCGCTCGATGCGCGCCGCCGGGCTCCCCGAGATCTTTACCGAGACCATCGAGACCGGCTGGTGGACCACCTGCCAGGAGATCCTGCCGCCGCGCGAGCGCGCCCGAGGCCGCTACCACCTCTACCGCTCCACCCTGCCCTCCGGCTTCCGCCCCGCGGACAACGGCTGGGGAGAGACCACGCCCCCGGCCCTCCAGGGCGACCGGCCGGTGGTCCCGCTCTTCGGCACCCCCTACTTCCCGGCGCGCCTGTGGATCTACACCAACTTCCACTGCAACCTGGCCTGCGACTACTGCGCGGTCGCCTCCTCCCCGAAAGCGGCTCCCCGCACCCTGCCCACCGAAACCTTCCGCGCCCTCGTCGACGAGGCCGTACAGGCCGGATTCACCGAGCTGTACCTCACCGGCGGCGAGCCCTTCCTCCACCCGGACATCATCGGCCTCCTCGACTACGCCTCCACCGAGCTGCCCACCGTCGTGATGACCAACGCCATGCTGCTGCGAGGCCGCCGTGCCGCCGGCCTCGCGGACCTGGCCGACCGCAAGCTCACCGTCCAGACCTCCCTGGACGGCGCCACCGCCCACACCCACGACCTTCACCGCGGTTCCGGCTCCTGGCAGCGCACCCTCGACGGCATCCACCACCTGATCGGCCTGGGACTGCCTCCGCGCGTCGCCCTCACCGAAACCGAGGACAACACCCACGAGATCCCCGCGGTCGCCGCACTCCTTGCCGGACTCGGCCTGCCCGCCGACCACTTCGCCGTACGCCCGCTGCTACGCCGAGGATTCGCCGAGACCGGAGAGGAGATCGGCGAAGACTCCAGCATCCCCGAACTGACCGTCACCGCCGACGGCCTGCACTGGCACCCCGCCGGCGCCACCCACGCCAGCCGCGCCGACC
>NZ_JAPVLS010000068.1:0-56685 GCF_027158125.1 Streptomyces sp. H39-C1 | reverse complement strand
ACGTCCTGCACTGGTCACACTGGCGCCGCCGCCGACAATTCCAAGCCCGCATCAGCCACTACAAACGACGCGGCCACACACCACCAGAAACTGCCCACACATCAGAACAAAGACCGTTGCAGTACTAATTAGTGCCCTCTTCCCGTTGGAGAGCCGCTCTCCAATAGTGACTCACATGACGCATCCCACCATGTCCGTTGCCGAAGCGATCCTCACCCGCCGCACCGTCCGCCACTACCGGCCCGATCCGGTCCCTGCCGCCGCCCTCGACCGACTGGTTGCTCTCGCCATAGAAGCGCCCACCAGTTGGAACCTTCAGGATCGATCGATCGTCGCCGTCACCAGCGACGAGGTCCGCAAGGGTCTGGCCCTGGCCACCGGCGGTCAGCCCCAACCGCAGGAGGCGCCACTCCTGCTGGTC
The DNA here is from genome assembly GCF_027158125.1 of Streptomyces sp. H39-C1. NCBI lineage: Bacteria > Bacillati > Actinomycetota > Actinomycetes > Kitasatosporales > Streptomycetaceae > Streptomyces > Streptomyces sp. H39-C1. The sequence goes on along the minus strand of NZ_JAPVLS010000068.1, from coordinate 56,264 downwards.
TTCGTGGCCGAGCCCGCGTCCTGGCGCGACGACCACAGCGATGTCCATGAACAGGCGCTCCGCAATGGAGCGTGGAGCGCTGAGTTCGCCACGATGTTCGCCGGGGCATCACACGCATTCCAGGAGGACCTCGAGGAACGTGGCCTGCTGCGTGAGTACGCGGTCAAGGACGCCATGATCGCAGCCACCTACGTCATGCTCGCCGCCACAGAGATGGGACTGGCCACCTCCCCGATGAACGGCTGGGACGAGCTCCAGGTGAAGCAGGCGATCGGCATCGGTGATCGCGACGACCTGGCGATCGCGCTGCTCGTATCCGTCGGATATCCGGCGGAGGAACGACGCCACCCCGGCCGCCGTGGCCGGGAACGCAACGTCTTCCACGAGTCGTACGGATCGCCCAGGGAAACCGCGCGGGCCGAATAGCACCGCGTCCCGGGGCGAGCTTCAGATCCGGCCTGGCCCCGCGATGTGCGGGGCCAGGCCGGAGGGTTCATCGGCGCCATGCGGTGGTCACCGTCGTGCGGTCACCGCACAGGGACGGGTGCTCTTCGTCCGGCACGCACTGCCCGGTGAGAGATGGCGACGTGAGCAGGCGCGCACGGCGGGTCGTCGGTCGGGGTACCAGGGCGGTGGGGCGGGGCCAGTGTCTTCTACCCCACGACGCATGCGGCGCGCACCACCCCGCCGCGCCGTACATGCTGCCCCGGGCGGCGGCGCACTTCGACGCGGTGACCGCCAACGACTACCTCGGGATGAACCTGCCGACCGGCCTGGTCACGCCGGCGGGGTGTCGTAGCCGGTCCACGCGTGGAGCTTGTCCAGGTTCACCACCAGCCACACGTGCGTGATCAGACCGTCGCACACCTCCAGGGCGAGGACCGCGACGGTGGTACCGGCCACGCGCACCGCCACGCCGGGAGTGCCGTTCACCTCGTCCTCGACGAGATCGACTTCAGGTTCCTTGCGCATGAGACCGAGGAAGAGGCGGGCCACCTTGTCCCGGCCGACGACCGGGCGCAGAGCCGCCCGGACCTTGCCGCCGCCATCGCTGCGCGACTCGACATCGGGATCGAGCAGGGCGACGAGGGTGTCGAGGTCGCCGGTCTCGCACGCCTCGCGGAACGCGGAGACGACCTGGCGGTGTTCCCGCGCCGTGCTGGGGCCGGGTCGTCGCTCGGCAAGCCGTCGGCGGGCGGACGAGGCGAGCTGGCGGCAGGCCGCAGGGGTGCGGCCCACCGTCTCGGCGATCTCGGCGAACGGCATGCCGAAGACGTCGTGGAGGACGAACGCGACGCGTTCCGCGGGCGTCACCGAGTCCAGGACCACCAGCATCCCCATGCCGACCGATTCGTCGAGCGTGATCCGGTCCGCCGGATCGTCCGCCCCCGCTCCCCCGGTGCTGGTCCAGGTGGCGCTGTGCCGGACGGGCTCGGGCAGCCATTCACCCGTGTAGCGCTCACGGCGGACCCGCGCCGAGGCGAGCTGGTCGAGGCAGATCCGCGAGGCGACCCGGGTCATCCAGGCCAGCGGTACCGCGATCGCCCGCTGCTCCTCCTCGGACAGGGCGTACCAGCGGGCGTACGTCTCCTGCACGACGTCCTCGGCGTCCTGCACGGAACCGAGCATCCGGTAGCCGAGGTTCAGCAGCCCGCGCCGCTCGGCCATGAGGGAGCCGAGCGTGGGGTTCTGGACCGAACCGGGTGGGGTGGGCACGGCGTCGTCATCCTTCCTGGGTGACGTACTGGGTGAGCCATTCGTCGAAGGTCCGAGTGCCCCGAGGGCCCGGCCCGTTCGGCAGCTGACCGCCCCCGGTCATGGCCGCACCGGTGGCACCGGGCATCTTCACCGGCAGCAGCAGACGCCGCTGATTCCTGGCTCGCAGCAGCCTGCGCGCCATGTCGACGAGCTGCTCGACGCGCGACCCGGCGAGATCGGGGGCCATACCCTGCGCCGGGGCCAGAGTGAGTTGCACGAGGTGCTGTGCCACTTCCCGGGCCGCGACCGGCTGGGTCTGCATCCGGGGCACCACCGCGAAGGGGCCCGGAACCCGATCGAGAATCTGCCCCGCGAACTCGTGGAACTGCGTGGCCCGCAGCACCGTCCACGGCGTCGACCCCTCCTTCAACACCTCCTCCTGACGGAGTTTGCCCTGGTAGTAGCCGAGGCCGACCCGGTCGATGCCGACGATCGACAGCACCACGTGGTGCCGTACGCCGGCCCGTACGCCCGCGTCCAGGAGGTTGCGGCCGACGGTGTCGAAGAACGCGACCGCCTTCTTGGCACTCGTGGTCGTCACGTTGCTCACGTCGACGACCGCCTCCACCCCTTCCAGCACGGCGTCGAGCCCCGCCCCGCCCGCGAAAAGGTCCACACCTCGTGACCGGGCCAGCACCACAGGATCGTGCCCTGCCGCGGTCAGCTCCTCGACCACGTACCGTCCGACGAGTCCCGTTCCGCCTGCCACTGCCACTCGCATGCCGGGCCCCTTCTTCGCGCTCACGCTTCCGTCGTTCATCGTGCATCACCCTGCCGCGCGGGGAGGATCGGTACCAGCAGCAGCGCCGCCGACAAAACCAGCGCGGCCAGGAAGACGACATTGAGTACCTGGTCCCGCGTCCCGTACATGTCGAGGTGCTGTACCTGATAGCTGAAGTGCAGCACGTTGAAGACCAGCCACGCCGCACCCGCCGTCTGCACCAGCCGGTTGTTCCGCACCTGGCCCAGCGCGATGAGCGTCAGCACGGACAGCGCCAGGAACATGGCCCCGCGTCCTTGGCGAGGTGCTCGTTGTACGGGCCCAGCTGCGGCAGCCAGCTCAGCCCGAAGCCGGGGAAGTTCCTGTACCACCCGGTCGGGGAGCAATAGGCCCAGACCCCTGTGTACAGGCCGCCCACGGCCAGGAGGCCGAGACTGGCGTACCGGAATTTTGTGTTCATACCTCTATGACGGCACAGCCCCCGCCGATGTGAGGTGAGCCGCCCGCGACGGTGGGAAGCCGGCCGCGTCTCGCCCCCGGACCCCGGTGTCGACCTGCCCGGGAGCCCGGCCCCCCGTTCGGCCACCGCACCAGCAGTTCGTCCTCGCCCGCGACACGGGAAGCAACGCCGTTCCTCCTGCGCGTCCGCCTGGTGCCGACCGGGGCCGGCGGTCGGTGGGGAGACCCGGACTACTGGGGAGGAAGCCCACCCCACTGCGGCGACGGTGCGATGCCGGGCACCCCCAGGCCGTACGGTCGGGTCATGCGCATCGTCTCCCTGCTCCCCGCGGCCACCGACATCGTGGCCGAACTCGGTCTGGCCGCGGAACTCGTGGGCCGCACGCACGAGTGCGACTGGCCGCCGGCACAGATCTCGTCCGTGCCGGTCGTCACCTCGGCCGGATTCTCCTCCGAGGAACTGAGCAGTCGGGAGATCTCGGCCGCCGTCGGCGGGAGCGCGCACAGCGGGTCCTCGCTCTACACCCTCGACGTCGACGCGCTGGCCGCCGTGGCTCCCGACGTCGTACTCACCCAGGACCTCTGCGACGTGTGCGCGGTGTCGTACAGCAGCGTGGTCGAAGCGGTGCGGGTGCTGAACGGGGACGAGGGCGGGGACGGGCCCAAGGTCCTGAGTCTGGAACCCCGCACGCTGGACGACGTATTGGACTGTCTCGTACGCGTGGGGGATCTGCTGGGCGTCCGCGGGATCGCTCTGGAACGCCGGGCCGCGCTGCGGGGACGCCTCGCCACCGTGCGGTCACTGGTGGCGGGACGACCCCGGCCGCGCACGGTCACCATCGAATGGCTGGACCCGCTGTGGCCCGCCGGCCACTGGGTTCCTGAGCAGATCACCAGTGCGGGAGGCGAACCGCTCCTCGCGTCGCCGGGCGAGCACACCAAGCCGATGGAGTGGCAGGCGGTGCGCGCCGCACAGCCCGAAGTCCTTCTGCTGCTGCCGTGCGGCTTCCACCCGGACCGCACCGAACGCGAGCGCGAGCTGCTCACCGGGCTGCCGGGCTGGGACGAACTGCCCGCCGTACGCAGCGGCCAGGTGTGGGTCCTGGACGGTCCGGCGTACTTCAACCGGCCGGGCCCGCGTGTCGTCCGCGGTGTGGAGGTGCTCGCACATGTCCTTCATGGCGTGCCGGCGGGGGAACCGGTAGGGGCACACGAGGCGAGGCGCCTGAGCTGAGAGGTGGCTCGAACCCAGCGAGCCCCTTTCGGACGACGGCCGAAGAGAGGCAGACACGTGCCGCGTGCGGAGCATGTCACCAGGGGCCGTGGTAGGCCAGGTTCACCGTCAGGGCTGCCACCGCGGTGACGAAGAAGACGGCCCATCCTTGGAGCTGACGGGAGCCCACCCGCAGGTGGGCGATGAGTGCGCCGGTGAAGTACAGCACGAGGCCGGTTGCGGCGAGCGTGCCCAGCAGTGGCACCGCGAACCCGGCGAGCAGCCCCAAGGATCCCATCGCCAGCAACGTGCCCAACCGTGGTACCCAGGACCGGGGCACACGCTTCATGTCCGCCTGGGCCTTGGGGTAGTCGTGGCCGATCAGGTAAGTGACGGCGGCTATGCCGTTGAAGACCGCGCCGAGGATGGTGACCGTGACGTAGGCGGCGAACATGAACTCTCCTTGTCCGTGGGGATCATGCGGGTGAATGCTCGCTCGACGACGGGTCAGCCGTGGGACTCCGATGCCGCGGTCGAGGCGAGGAATTCCAGGATCCGGGTGTCCACTTCTTCCGCCTCGGTCATCGGGAGGCCGTGGTGGGAGACCCCGGGAATGATGGCCACCGTGGCGTTGCCCAGCAGCATGCGGGCAACGGCGGCCGCCTTGTGACTGTCGTGCGCGCGGCTGTTCTCCGCGAACAGGGCCAGGGTCGGTACGTCGAGCGCCCGTAGCCCGGCGGGCTGGGGGCGGCCGCCGGTGACGATGCGGCCGCGCGGGAATTCTGCGGCCCGGCCGTACAGCTGGAGCCACGCGTCGCTGAATGCGGCACCGCCGGTCTCCCATGCGAGGAACGCGCGGGCGCGCCGTGCCGTGGGCCGCGCGAGCATCGGGAGTGCGTGGAGGAGGTAGCCGGGCTTGAACCCGGCGAAGCTCTGCGTCGGGTCGAGCAGTATCAGGCGGCGCACTCGCTCAGGGGATTGGAGGGCGTGGTTGAGCGCGATCCAGGCCCCGTACGAGTGCCCGCAGACGTCGGTGCGTTCCAGGCCGAGGCCGTCGAGGGTTGCGTCGAGCCAGTCGCACAGGTCCGTCGTGGTGCGGATGCTCTGCCCGCCGCGCACGCTGAGTCCGGGCTCGCCGATCCGGTCGATGGCGTACAGGCGCCGGGTGCGGCTCAGTCGGGCCGCATTCGCGTACCAGCTCGCGGCCGTCGTCCCGCCTCCGTGGAGCAGCACCAGAGGTTCGCCGTCCTGCGGTCCGCAGGTGTTCACGTGGGTGACGCCATACGGGGAGGTGAGCGCGAGCGGTTCGACCAGCATTCCCCAGTCGGCAAGAACCGCATGGTACGCAGCGTCGAACCGCGCGCTGTCGCCGCGCGTCGGGCTGCCTGTCATCGGACCTCCTCCAGCACACCCCAAACGTCTCTCGTTCGACGAGATACTCGTTTGGCGAGATACTATGCACCGACGTCGATCAGGGGAAGGCCGGTGGCATGGGCGAGGCAGACGACCCCCGGATGCAGACGGTGCATCTGCTGCGCGCGATCACCGTTGAACTGCATTTGTCCGCCGGTGGGTTCGCCGAACGCAATGGCCTGCACCCCACGGACCTGCGGGCGTTGATCTCCCTGCTGGACGCCGCGCGCGCGGGCACGCCGGCGACTCCGGGGTGGCTGGGCGCCCAACTGGGCCTCAACTCGGCCGGAACGACGGCACTGGTCGACCGACTGGAGCGGCTGGGACATGTGCGGCGCACGCGGGACGGGCAGGACCGACGACGCGTGCTGATCGAGGTATCCGATGCGGCGGCCGCCCTCGGGCGGTCGTTCTTCGGACCGCTGATCGAAAACGTGCTGGGCGTGGCCGATGCGTTCGATGCCACCGAACTCGCCACCATCGACCGCTTCCTGCGCGGCGTCACGGAAGCGGTGGCCTCGCCGAGGACCCGTGGGTAGTCGGACCGAGGCCTGTTTGCATGTGTTCGCAATTTCGGTCGGTTGTGTTGACAGGTGTTCAGGTCCTCCCCTTTGCTGGGCCTCGACCCCGCCGCCCTGGTCACGTCTGACAACGTTGTCAATGGGTTGTGGACGGCAGAGCGACCACGAAGCGAAGCGCCTCATGAACTCCTCCTCCCCCACTGAAGGAAGTCAACGATGAGACACCTGTGGAGACTCGCACCCCTGTGGGTGCTGGCGCTGCTGGCCACCGTGCTGGCCGTGAGCAGTGAGCCGGCGCAGGCCGCGACCACGTCGATCAGCGTGGACGGCAGCCAGGGCGGGCGGACCTTCGACGGCATCGGCGCGATCAGCGGAGGCGGCGGCAACTCACGGCTGCTGACCGACTATCCGGCCGCGCAGCAGTCGCAGATCCTGGACTACATGTTCAAGCCGGGCTACGGCGCGAACCTGCAGTTGCTGAAAGTGGAGATCGGCGGGGACGCGAACTCCACCGACGGGTCGGAACCGTCGATCGAGCACTCCCGCGGCACCGTCAACTGCAACGCCGGGTACGAGTTCTGGCTGGCCGAGCAGGCCAAGGCTCGCAACCCCGACATCGGGCTGTACGGTCTGGCCTGGGCCGCACCGGGGTGGATCAACGGCGGTTTCTGGTCCACCGACACCGTCAACTATCTGATCTCCTGGCTGGACTGCGCCAAGCAGCACAACCTGACCATCAAGTACCTCGGCGGCTGGAACGAGCGCGGGCATGACGCCAACTGGTTCGTCCAGCTGCGCTCCGCGCTCAACTCGCACGGCTACAGCGGCGTCCAGCTGGTCGCCGACGACAGCGGCTGGGGCGTCGCCGACGACATGGCGAACAACTCCGCGTTCAACAACGCCGTCTCGATCATCGGCGCGCACTACTCGTGCGAGGGCGGTGACGGCGGCAACGCCCACACCTGCTCCAGCACCACGGCGGCGAAGAACAACGGTAAGCCGCTGTGGGACAGCGAGAACGGCTCGCAGGACATGAACACCGGGGCCCCGGCCCTCATCCGTTCCATCACCCGCGGCTACATCGACGCGAAGATGACCAGCTACTTCAACTGGCCGCTGATCGCCGCGATCTACCCCAACCTGCCCTACAACACCGTCGGGCTGGCCACCGCCGGCTCCCCCTGGTCGGGCAACTACACCATCGGGGCCAGCACCTGGGCCACCGCGCAGGTCACCCAGTTCACCAAGCCTGGCTGGAAGTTCATCGACTCCGCGTCGGGGTACCTCGGCGGCACCGAGTCCAACGGCACCTACGTGACCGTCAAGTCCAACACGAGCGCGGACTACTCCACCATCCTGGAGACCACGACCTCCGGCTCCTCGCAGACCGCGAACTTCACCGTCAAGGGCGGCCTGTCCACGGGCACCGTCCACGTGTGGGCCACCGACGTCAACAGCCCCAGCAGCGCGTCGTCGTTCGTGCACACCCAGGACATCACACCGAACAACGGGTCGTATTCGCTGACCATGCAGCCGGGCTATGTCTACACGGTGAGCACCCTGGGCGGCCAGGGCAAGGGCACCGCGACCGCGCCGGCCGCCCATGCCCTGGCGCTGCCGTACAGCGACACCTTCGACGGCAACGGCAGTGGCACCGAGGCGAAGTACCTCTCGGACATGCAGGGCTCCTTCGAGGTCCAGCCCTGCACCGGCCGATCCGGCCAGTGCGTGCAGCAGATGGCTCCGGTCAAGCCGATCGAGTGGCAGGACGACTCCGACTCCTACGCGCTGATCGGCGATCCCACCTGGTCGAACTACACCGTCAGCTCCGATGTCTACCTGCGCGGCGCGGGAACGACCGAACTGCTGGGGCGCGCCAACACCCAGCAGCGGCCGCAGTCGCACATGAACGCGTACTACCTGCGGATCCGTGACACCGGCCGGTGGTGGATCGAGAAGATGTACACCGACGGATCCAACCACACCCTGGCCACCGGGACGACGACCGCGCTGGGCACCGGGCAGTGGCACAACCTGTCGTTCACCTTCCAGGGCTCGCAGATCAGCGCCAAGCTCGACGGCAACCAGTTCGGGTCGGTGACCGACTCCTCCTTCCAGACCGGACAGGCCGGTCTCGGTATCCAGGGCTACCGCACCGACCAGTTCGACAACCTGTCCATCACCCCCGGCACCGGAGGCAGCACCGGAACCGGCCAGGTCAGCTCGGTGCTCAATGCCGCCAAGTGCCTGGACGACTACACCGCCTCGACCACCCCGGGCGCCGTCGTCGACCTCTGGGACTGCAACAGCTCCTCCGCCCAGCAGTGGACCATCAGCAACGGATCCGTGCGCGCCGCCGGCCTGTGCCTCGACGTGATCGGCGGGGCCACCGCCAACGGATCGCTCGTGAACCTATGGACCTGCAACGGCGGCGCAAACCAGCAATGGACGGTCAGCAACGGCACGCTGGTCAACCCCGCGAGCGGCCGCTGCCTCGACATCCCCGGCTTCACCACCACCAACGGCACCCAGCTCGAGATCTGGGACTGCAACAACGGATCCAACCAGAAGTGGAACCTGCCTCTGTGATCCGGCCGTGACGCGACTCGGGCGGGGGCCGGCGACGGTTCCCGCCCGAGCTGCTCTCCGACCCCGTGTCCGTGGCGTGCACTCTGCCGGGAAATACTCCGGGCACGGATGAGCGAGCGCGGGTGGACGGAGCGCGGACCGCGCCCTACCTCGCGCCGCACCATCAGGGCCGGGGCCTTGGATCGGCCGTCCTGCACGCGGTATTCGCCCGCACCGACGCTCAGGGTACGACCGTCCGCCTGAACGTCCTGCAGGGCAGCGCCGCCCGACGGTTGTACGAACGCCACGGATTCGTGGTGGAAGCCCAGGACCCGATCGATGTCTTCATGGTGCGCCTCCCGGAGGCGGGCACCGACCTGTCCGGCTGACCGGCACCGACCTGAGGGCCGGCAGCCGCGCCGTCGGGCCCCGGACCCGCGGGCGGAGTGCTTCCGCGAGCGGATCCGGGGCCCGACCGTAGCGAGGAAAGGCATCCGCGAGGGCGTGAACGGGGGTGTCAGCCGTCGCGCGGGCCGGTTACGGCCACGGGTTCGGATTGTCCGGGCATTCCTTCCAGGCGAGGCGATAGATGGTGTTGACGCTGCCGTCCGTCGAGTCCATCGTCATGAAACTCGTGGTCTTCTTGTCCGAGCTCCCGAGATTGACCCGCAACTCCGTGTTGATGTTGAAGTTGCGAATCTCCCCGCAGGGGGCCCAGACCAGCGCGCCGACGTCGGTCACGTCCGAGGTCTGCCAGTTGTCGCTGTACGGGCCGCGGAACGAGTGGACCTTGCGGTCCGTCTGCGACGAGCCCTGGAAGTAGTAGCCGGCCCGTTCCTCGCTGCTGGCCCCTCGCTCCAGGGACGCGAAGCCGCGGTAATCGGCCTGGGCAATCGCGTAGGTGAAGCCCTGGGGCACGAAGACCCGCAGGTTGAGCTGGCAGTTCTTGCGGAAGTCGGTCGGCAGGGCCCCGGCGCCCACCTGAGCGAGGTAATCGCTGTAGGTGACGGTGAAGGCGGTGTTGTCGGGAGAGACGGCGATGGCGGCCGTCCCTTCACGACAGCCGGAGCCGTTGACGGTCGCGACCTTGATCACGATCTTGTCGGGCGGCGGTTCCGCTGCCGACGCCTGCTGGGGGGAGACGGTCGCGGCCATGAGGGCCACGATGGCTCCGCCTGCGGCAAGGAATCCGGACATGAATTCTCCAATCGGCCGTGTTCACGTCGTGGAGGCTGGGTGAGCCTCCAGTGAAGGCCGTGTACATGCCAGCACCTCGGGGGCCTTGCTGAACAGAGCGAGAACCGGCCGCGGATAGCCGCCCGGAATTCGACCGCAGAGATACCGGCCACAATCGCTTCGACCGGAAAGAGCATTGCTGCGGGCGACCGGACGGAATCGAATTCACGTGCCCGACGGAAATCAGAAATCGGAAACCACCCGGCGGGGCGCTGCCGGCAGGTGTTCGTCCCCTCGGCCCGGCCACCCGGACGGACCACGGGTGCCCGCCTGGCCGACGGCGGCGCCGCCCGGGGTGTTGCTCCGCACTCCGGACGGCTGGCGGATCGAGCGCCTCATCCAACATCGCAGCTGGGAGTACGGCAACAAGACCTCGGTTGCCGAAGCGATCGCCCGCTCGGAGCGGGTCTGAGAACATCAACTGCCGGGTTGGCACCGCCGCCGAGCAGCGACCCGCCCCGAGGCCCTGGGGATGCACTCAATGAGGCAGCAGGACGAGCTCCATCTCGTATGCCGTGATCACGAGTTGAACCCGGTCCCGGGCGCCCAGTTTGGCCATCAGTCGTGATACGTGCGACTTGGCGGTGGCCACCGTGATGAAGAGATCGTCCGCGATCTCGTGGTTCGTCCGGCCGAGTCCGATGAGGGTCAGGACCTCCCGTTCCCGCTCGGTGATGCCCTCGACGGGTCGTGGGGAGCGCTTCGGGGCGGTACCGGGGCGCCCGACGAAGTCGGCGATCAGTCGGCGTGTCACACCTGGCGCGATCAGCGCATCGCCGGCGGCGACCACGCGGATCGCCGCGAGGATGTCGTTCAGCGCCATGTCCTTCACCACGAAGCCGCTCGCGCCGGCCCGGAGCGCGCCGTAGACGAGGTCGTCCTCGTCGAAGGTGGTCAGGACGAGGACCCGGGTCGTTGCCGGGCCGGCGGTGATCAGGCGAGTGGCCTCGATGCCGTCCATGCCCGGCATCCGGATGTCCATCACCACGACGTCGGGGCTGATGTCCCGCACCAGTTGGACCGCCTCGATGCCGGTGGCGGCTTCGCCGACGACCGCCAGGTCGGGATGATCGGCCATGATCATGCGCAGACCGGACCGCACCAGCGGCTGGTCGTCGGCGAGTACGACGCGAACGGTCATCGGGCCTCCACGGGGGCGGCGACCAGTTCGGGCAGCGGCAGCCGGGCCGTCACCCGGAAGCCGCCTTCGGGACGCGGCCCGGCGCTGAGGTGACCGCGCAGCAGGCCGGCCCGCTCCCGCATGCCCACGATGCCGAAGCCGTGGGCCGAGCCGTTCGTAGCGGTGCCGCGCCCGTCGTCGACGACCTCCACGGACAGCTCCTCGTCCCCGTAGTCGATGAGCACCCGGCAACGTCCGATGCCCGCGTGGCGGACCACGTTGGTCAGCGACTCCTGGACGATACGGTAGGCGGACAGGTCGATGTCAGCCGGCAAGGAACGCTGTGCCCCACTGCGGTGCACGTCGACACGCACCCCCGCCTCGGCTGTGGCCGCTGCCAGCCGTTCGATGTCTGCCAGACCCTGTGAGGGCGCGAGCGGTGCCTGCCCCGAGGCCGCCGCGTCGAGGTCGGCCTGACGGAGCGCCACCAGGGTGCGCCGCAGGCCCGACAAGGTCTCTCTGCTGGTGGCCTCGATGGCCCGCAGCGCCTCACCGGCCTCCGCGGGCCGGGTCTGGACGACCTGGCTTCCCGCGCCGGCCTGGATGGCGATGATGGCGATGCTGTGTGCGACCATGTCGTGCAGTTCCCGTGCAATCCGCAGCCGTTCGGCGGTCACGGCCTCGGCCACTTCCTGCGAACGCAGCGCCACCGCGTGCTCGCGGCGCTCGCGACTGAGCAGACCGACCGTGCAGGCTGCGGCCATCGCCAGGAGGGCGATCACGACGTTGACGGTCACGTTGTCGCCGTGAGCGAAGCCGCCGATGACCAGGAGCTGCACGGCGAACGACACGGCCACGCCTGCGATCGCAGCTCGCCGGGTGCAGGTGGCGACGATGAAGCCCAGGACGAGGTCCACCGCCAGATACGACAGGAACTGGCCCTGGTATCCCACGGCCCGGTTCACATGGACGGAGCTCGGAGTGCCCACCACCACGGCGGTGGATCCGACGAGCGCCATGGCCAGAGCCGGCAGCGGCATCCGTCGCAGCACCCCGACGAGCAGGCTCACGGCCAGCATCGCACCGACAGCGTGGAGCGTGCCCGAAGCCTGGCTCGCACCCCCGATCAGCAGACCCACCACCAGGACGTAGAGGACGCCCCCCACCCAGGCCATGGCCTTCGTTCTCGTCATCGGCGGTGTGCTCGGTCGACAGGGAGACCGCGATGCGCAAGGCACACGGACAACAGGGTGGTCGGTATGGCGTCCATGCCGCGACATTAACCTGTCGCCGCCCGCCCGGCATTGGCCCGTGGACGTACGTCCCTGGGTGGAACCGGCCGTGCGATTGCCGTCCCTGGCCGCATGACCGGGGGTGGGTGTCCCGGCAGGGTTGCTCCTGTGATCGAAGTCAACGAACTCACCAAGCGCTACGGCGGCAAGACCGCCGTCGACCAACTGTCCTTCGCCGTGCGGCCTGGTCAGGTGACCGGGTTTCTCGGCCCCAACGGAGCGGGCAAGACCACCACCCTGCGGATCATCCTCGGCCTGGACGCGCCGACCGGCGGCACCGCCACCGTCAGCGGCGTCCCCTTCCGCAGCCACTCGCGCGGACTGCGGCACGTCGGTGCCCTCCTCGACGCCGGCCAGGTCCACGGTGGACGCAGCGCGGTGGCCCACCTGTCCGCCATCGCCCGCAGCAACGGCATCCCGCTGCGCCGGGTGGACAACGTGCTGCAGGAAGTGGGGCTGGCCGACGTGGCGACCCGCCGCATCGGCGGGTTCTCGCTCGGCATGAAGCAGCGACTGGGGATCGCCACCGCCCTCCTCGGCGACCCACCGGTGTTGATGTTCGACGAGCCGGTCAACGGTATGGACCCGGAGGGCGTGCTCTGGATGCGCCGCCTCTTCCGGCGCCTGGCCGCCGAAGGCCGCACGGTCTTCCTCTCCAGCCACCTGATGTCGGAGATGGAGAACACCGCCGACCAACTCGTCGTCGTCGGCCGGGGCCGGCTCATCGCTGCCGAGTCGGTACGGGACTTCGCGGCCCGCAGCACCCGCCTCAGCGTCGTGGTGAGCACCCCGCGCACCGCCGAGCTGGCGGCGGTACTGACCGCCGCAGGCGCGTCGGTCGAGGTGGAGGGCGCACCGGACGCCGACAAGCTCGCCGTGACCGGGTTGCCGGCGGACCGGATCGGGGCACTCGCCTTCGACAACCGGATCCTGCTGAACGAGCTGACCACCCGGACCGCCTCGCTGGAGGAGGCCTTCATGGAACTCACCGCCGACAGCGTCGAATACCTGGCAGGACAGCCCCGATGACCACACTCACCACCGTCCCCCCGACCACCTCGGCCGCACCCCTCGCCGAGCCGCCCGCCCACTTCCGCGACCTGCTCGCCTCCGAGTGGATCAAAATACGGTCCCTGCGCTCGACCCCGTGGACGCTCGCACTCACCACCCTGTTCGTCATCGGGTCCGCCGCCGTCGCCGCCCTGGCGGAGAACAACACCCTGAAGAAAATGAGCCCAGCGGCCAGGACCGACCAGGGGTTCATGGTGTTCGACGCGTTCCCGCCGGCCGGCTACATGACGCTGATGCTCGTCGCCGGAAGCATCGGTGCCCTCACCGTCGTGAGCGAATACAGCAGCGGCCTCATCCGCACCACCACCATGGCCGTACCGGCCCGCGGCACGGTGGTGCTGGCCAAGACGGTCGTCACCGCCGCGCTCTGGACCGCGGTCGGTACGGTCATCTCCACCGGTGGTTTCCTGGTCTCCCAAGCCATCCTGAACACGAACCACGCCGGGGTCCCCCTCACTCACCCGGGTGTATTCCGGGCGCTGGCCGCATCCGCGCTGCTGGCCCCGGTCTGCGCACTGATCGGCCTCGGCTTCGGCGCCCTGATCCGGCACAGCGCCGCCACCGTGGTCACCAGCGTCTTCACGCTCCTGATGCTGCCTCCGATCTTCTCGCAGAGCGCCCACTGGTCCGCCGCCGTCAGCCACGCGATGCCGGTCACCGCCTGGAAGCGCCTGGTCCAGAACTGGCCCCCGGATCCGCACTCCCTCGCCTACAGCGCCACAGTCCCCGGTTCCTGGACCGTGTACGCGCTCTGGCCGCTGATCGCAGTCGTCCTCGCGGTGACCGCCGTGCGACACCGCGACGTGTGACCGTACCGCCGGGGCACGCGGACCGGCCGGTGGGGCAGGGTCCCGGTGCCACAGGACCCGAGTGGCGCAGGGGCCCCAGTGGCACAGGGGCAAGGCCTCGAAGCTCTCCGCAGGCGGCTCCCCGCGCACAAAGAGCTACTCTTCGCATGCATGGCGTAACTTCATCTTGCAGTGTCATTGAGCAGAGAGGAGAGCAACGATGCACGCCTCAAAAGGGGACCGCCTCGTCATGCACGGGCGCGTCGTAGGCCAGCACGACCGAGTCGTCGAGATCGTCGAGGTACTCGGCCCGGACGGAACGCCGCCCTACCGGGTGAGGGCCGAGAACGGCCATGAAACCATCATGACCCCCGGGCCCGACACCATGGTCGACCATCAAGAGTCGTCCGACTGAGCCTGCCCGATTCACGCCGCACCACCCCGAGGGGCCCGTCACCGGCGGGCCCTTTCTCGCATGTCCCCGAGCGCTCACGGATGGCCGCCGCCCATGCCCGAGGGTCAGTACATGCAGCGGCTCACCCCGGCCCATCCACGCGAGCTAGAAAAGATCGGCCGGCGATGTCGAGATCCTGTGTCCGGCTCCGTCCCCGCGGTGAAGGCGACCACAATGGTCGCACCAGTACCGAGGAGAACCACGATGGCCAAGTACCTGCTGCTGAAGCACTACCGAGGCGCCCCGGCGTCGGTCAACGACGTGCCCATGGACCAGTGGACGCCCGAGGAGATCTCGGCACACGTGCAGTACATGAAGGACTTCGCGGCTCGGCTGGTGAAGACCGGCGAGTTCGTCGACAGCCAGGCGCTCGCCCCCGAGGGAGCGTGGGTCCGCTACGACGGCGAGGGGCGCCCGCCGGTCACCGACGGCCCGTTCGCCGAGACGAAGGACCTCATCGCGGGGTGGATGGTGATCGACGTCGACAGCTACGAGCGCGCCGTCGAGCTGGCCGGGGAACTGTCGGCCGAGCCTGGCGCGGGCGGGAAGCCGATCCACGAGTGGCTGGAACTGCGCCCGTTCATGAGCGCCGAGCAGCACACCATCACGGAGTGACCACAACGATGGACGAGGCCCTGCTCCGGAGCCTCACACCGAGCGTGCTCGGGATCCTCGTCCGCCGCGGAGCAGATTTCGCGGCGGCCGAGGACGCCGTGCAGGACGCGCTGGTCAAGGCCATGAGCGTCTGGCCGGCCGACCCGCCGCGGGACCCGAAGGGCTGGCTGATCACCGCGGCCTGGCACCGGTTCCTCGACGCGACGCGGGCGGACGCCGCCCGCCGGCGGCGTGAGGACGTCGTCGACGAGGAACCGGCGCCGGGACCCGCACCCGCGGTGGACGACACGCTCCAGCTCTACTTCCTGTGCGCCCACCCCTCGCTCACGCCGTCGTCGGCGGTCGCGCTCACGCTGCGCGCCGTCGGCGGGCTGACCACCCGCCAGATCGCCCAGGCCTACCTGGTGCCCGAGGCGACCATGGCTCAGCGCATCAGCCGGGCCAAGCGCACCGTCTCCGGCGTGCGGTTCGACCAGCCCGGCGACGTCGCCACCGTGCTGCGCGTCCTCTACCTGGTCTTCAACGAGGGCTACTCCGGCGACGTCGACCTCGCCGCGGAAGCCATCCGGCTCACCCGGCAGCTCGCCGCCGCGATCGACCACCCCGAGGTGGCGGGACTGCTCGCCCTCATGTTGCTCCACCACGCCCGGAGCGCCGCCCGGACCGCGCCCGACGGCAGCCTGGTACCGCTCGCCGAGCAGGACCGCGGCCGGTGGGACACCCGGTCGATCGCCGAAGGCGTCGCGATCCTGCAGGCGGCCCTCGTCCGCGACCGGCTGGGCGAGTTCCAGGCCCAGGCGGCCATCGCGGCGCTCCACGCCGACGCGCCCACCGCCGAGGAGACCGACTGGGTGCAGATCGTCGAGTGGTACGACGAACTCGCGCGCCTGACCGACAGCCCGATCGTCCGGCTCAACCGCGCGGTGGCCGTCGGCGAGGCCGACGGACCGCGCGCCGGCCTGGCGGCGCTCGTCGCACTGGACGACTCCCTGCCCCGCCACACCGCGGTGGCGGCCTACCTCCACGAGCGCGACGGCGATCTGACAACCGCGGCACGGCTGTACGCCGAGGCGGCCCTCAAGGCACCCAACCTCGCCGAGCGGGACCATCTGACGCGCCAGGCCGCCCGGCTCAACACCCACCGGCGGGACTGACGGGTCGGCCTCGGATTCGCCCCGCCGGCCCGGGCAGCGCTGCGCCTACGTCGCCGGCTCGGGGGATCACGTGCAGCCGGTCGGCCGCCGCGTCGTACGCGATCGGGTCGCCAGGCTGCTGGAAGTGGACGGCAAGTCCGCCGCCCATCCGATAGGCGTCGAGGCCGGCCCGGCAGTAGGCCACCATCGGCGCCGCCAGGGCATCGAACGGGTACCAGTCCATCGCGTCGCACACGGCGGGTTCCCTGACCCGGGGTGTTCCCTGCCAGCGCCGGACTTCGAAGAAGAGGCCGATGCGGGCGCTCCCGCCGGGGCTGCGGTGGTGCACGGTGACGGTGGCGCGGACGTCGACAGGATCGATGAGTACACCGGTCTCCTCCTCCGACTCGCGGATCAGCGCGGTGACGACGTCCTCGTGCGGTCCGTCCAGGTGGCCTGACGGGAGGTGCCAGAGTCCGGCCGCGTACACCGTCCCGGCCCTGCGGGACAGCAGCACCTCCGGCCCGCCCTCTCTGTCGCGGCGCAGGATCAGGTGGACGTCGAGTGGCTCGGTGTGCCGCTCCCCCGCGCTCACTTCTCACCTCCGGGCAGGCAGTCCCGCTTCGCGAAGCGTTCCACAGCCTTGATCGACCGCGCTGGCGTTCGTCACCTCTGTCACCCTTCCAGCAGCGGACGCAGCTGGGCATAGGCCCAACCGTTGAGCTGGGTGGGGGTCGTGGTGACCAGGTCGCGGGGCTGCTCCGGCACCAGGTCGCGTGATCCGGCGGCCATCCCCACGATGCCCTCCACCGCCGACGGAGGCAGGCCGGCCGAGCGCATCGCGTCCCGCGCCGCGTCGTCGGTGACGGGGTTGATGTGGACCGGGTGCCCGAGCGCCTCGGTGAGGATCTGTGCGACCTGGTTGAAGGTGAGGTCCTCCGGCCCGTGAACGGCCTGCACCACCCGGCCCTGCCATGTGTCGGTGAGCAGCCGGGCCGCGATCACGTCGCCGATGTCGCGCGGATCAACCCACGGCATCGGGTGGTCGGGGTCGAACGCCGTGGTCAGAACGCCCTTCGAGAGCCCTTCGAGGTCGAGCAGCAGGTTGGTGAAGAAGTACGCGCACCGCAGATGCAGTACATCCGCTCCGGTGGCATCGAGTTGTTCCTCGATCGCGGCCAGGGCGTCGATGTGTCCGGCCCCGTGCCGCTTCTCCGCCCCGATACTGCTCAGCAGCACCACCCGCGCCACATCACCCACCTGGGCGGCCTCCACCAACGGCGTCGCGGTGCGCACCGAGACCTCGATCGGATCCTCCACCGCGTGAGGAGTGGGATCCACCCACAACACCGAACGCGCGCCCGCCACCGCCTCACGGACGAACCCGGCGTCCGTCAGATCACCCTGGCGCACGTCGACCCGCGCTCGGGTCTCCTCATCCAGGCGGGCAGGGTCACGGACCAGAACGCGCGGACGAACGCCCGCCTGCAGCAGTAACCGCACCACGCGCGATCCCACGTGTCCGGTCGGTGTGGTGACCACGATGCTCATCGAAATGCCCCTTTCCTGCACAAAAAATTGCGATCGATACACTCAGCTCCGTGTGACCGCAGTCGCCTCACGGGGCAAGCCCGCACCCGCGAACCGGCCCCTTGCGCACACGGACCTCCAGCGGTGGGAGCCTGCCCGCCAGACGCGCATCCATGACCGGCGTTCGGAACCTCGGGGCGAAAGTGCGGCCATACGCGCCCAACCGGGCTCGGCTGATAGGACGCGGGTGACGGCCCTTGTTCAGGGCCGGTTCGGGTCAGGGTGCAGCACCACGAAGAGCGACCAGGCGGGCGCGGTCGGGTCGTCCGGGCGGCCGGCGAACTCGTCGAGGAGTGCGTGGAGCCGGGCCTGGAACTGCTCCATCTCCGCCGGCGGCAGGCGCAGCCCCAGCCGGGTGCTGTCGACGTCGGCCGCGGGGGCCAGGGCCAGCTCCTCCAGGAACGCGTCGAGCATCGACCCGTCCTGCGCGGCCGCATCGAGCCGCCAGGACTTCTGCGTCGCCAGATACGGGATCTCCCGCGCGCCGCGCGCGCCGCGCCGCTCCTCCTGGGCCTCCAGGAAACCGGTGCGCACCAACGTCCTGGTGTGGTGCAGCACGCTGGCGGGATCGCGGCCGAGAATCGCCGCGATCTCCTTGTTGGTGCGCGCCCCGCCGAGGCAGATGCGCAGGATGCGCAGGCGGAGGGCGGAAGCGAGCGCCTTCGCCTCCTCGTCGGTGGCCGGCCGGCGTTCGGTCATGGTCGACATCCTACTGAGACGCCGGAAGAATAAGTGATTGACAAACCTCAATCACTTCTTTCAAGGTGGTCCCCATGACCGCTCCCGAGACCAGTCCCGGCCGGCCGCCCAACCGGGGCGGACTGTGGCGGCACGCCGACTTCCGCCGGCTGTGGGCCGGCGAGACCGTCAGTCAGTTCGGGACGATGGTCAGCCAGTTGGCCCTTCCGTTGGTCGCCATCCTGGCGCTGCACGCCAGCACCTGGCAGGTCGGGGTGCTGACGGCGTGCGAGACCGCGGCGTTCGTCGTGGTGGGCCTGCCGGCCGGCGCGTGGGTGGAGCGGATGCGCTTCCGCTCGGTACTGATCGTCAACGACCTGCTCCGGGCCGCCGTCCTGGCCTGGGTCCCGGTGGCACAGCTCCTCGGGGTGCTGACGATCGAGCAGCTGTACGTGGTCGCGCTCACCACCGGGGTCTGCACGGTCTTCTTCGACGTGGCCTACCAGTCCTACCTGCCCCAACTGGTCGACCGGGAGCTGCTGGTCGAGGGCAACGCGAAGCTCCAGGCCAGCGAATCGGTCAGTCACATCGCAGGCCCGAGCCTCGGCGGCGCGCTGATCCAGGCGCTCACAGCGCCGTACGCGGTACTCGTCGACGCGGTGAGCTTTCTGTGGTCGGCCGCGTGGGTGACCCGGATCAAGGTCCGGCCACCGCGCCCCGAGCGCAGCCCCGACGCCCACTTGCTCCGCGAGATCCGCGACGGCCTGCGGTTCGTGCTCAGCAACCGGATGCTCCGCGCCATCGCCATGTGCACCAGCTCGGCCAACCTGTTCGGCTCGGTGATCTCCGCCGCCTTCTACGTGTTCCTCGCCCGCCAACTGCGGCTCTCGCCGGGAGTCATCGGCCTGCTCACCTCGACCGCGGCGGTCGGCGGCCTGATCGGCGCGCTGGTGGCCGGACGGTTCGCCGCGAAGGTCGGCCAGGGCCCGGCCATCTGGATCGCGAGCACGGTCGCCGGACCCTGCGCGCTGGTCACCCCGTTCGTACAGCGTGACTGGACGGTGGGGCTGCTCGCGGTCGCGCAGATCGCGATGTGGATGGGCATCGTGGTCTACAACATCAACCAGGTCAGCTTCCGGCAAGCGCTGTGCCCGCCGGGGCTGCTCGGCCGGATGAACGCGACGATGCGGTTCCTGGTCTGGGGCACGATGCCCTTCGGGGCGCTGCTCGGCGGCCTGCTCGGCTCGACGATCGGCGTCCGCGGCACGCTGCTGGCCGGAGCGATCGGCCAGTCGCTCACCTTCCTGCCCGTCTTCCTGTCACCGCTGCGCCGCATGCGCGAACTGCCGTCCTACGGGGAGGAGCCGGCGACCGAGGGTGGCACTGCCGCCGGCTCGTTGGTGCCGAGCAAGCCCTGAGGAGAAGGTGAGTACCTGTCTCGGCACCACCAGCGCGGCCGCCGCCCGGTGCGCCGATGACCTGTGGTCGCCCTCCGGTATCCACGGCGCCAGGATGTGAGAGCTGGCGAACGTCGAGCTGTCCTCGACGACGTCCATCACCGGGACCGGGTCGATCTCCGTTCAGCAGCACGAGCCGCCGAATATCCGGTCCGGCGCGGCCGCTCCTCCGGGGAACATTTCCTTCGGCCGAAATGCCCATAACCCGTAGCCCGTACTGGCTGTGGACGGAGGAACGGCACGCCCTGAGATCCGTCCAGGTCAGCCGACGCGCTCGATCCGGGCCTTACGGATGAGGAACTTGCCGGGCTCGCGGACCTGCTCGAAGGCCGCGTTGTTGAGCAGGGCGCAACTGCCGGACGTGGAAGCGACCTTGATGGTCGTCGACTTCTGGTTGTCGAGGTTGGTCACCTTGAGCGTGGTGCCGACCGGGAACTGATTGCTGGATGCGGCGGGGACGCCACCCTCACCGGAGAGGGTCACCGTCGATCCGACGCAGACGACGTCACCCACGTTGGTCTGGTCACCACCGGCCTGGTCAGCGCCGGAAGGCTGTTCCTCGGCGGGCGGCTCTTCCGCGGCCGGAGGCTGCGCCTCCGCCGGCGGCTGCTCCTGGGCCGGCGGCGCGGCAGCTTCGCCGCCTCCTGTGACCTCGCACCCGGAAGCCGCCTGCATGCGGTTGATCTGCTGGATGACGGCCTGCCGGTTGGCGATGCGCGCCTCGGACTGGGCATCGGGTTGGGCGCGCTGACCTGCGATGAACTGCTCGTTGTTCTGGAGGGCGGTGGTCAGCCCGTCGCAGACACCCGATGCCTGGCTGGTGCCGGTCATCACCACTGCCGTACCGCCGATCGCTACGGCGGTCCCGATGAGCAGAGCGATCTTCTTCTTCGTGGTGAGCGTCTTCTTGCGTGACACGTGGGACTCCTGTGGGGTCGGTTCCGTGTGACGCTAAGTACGAGTAGCGGTTCCGGTTCTTCTCAGCCGACTCACCACAACTTCCTTAACTTTCCTTAAGGTTGTGGTGCCCCCGATGCGAATGCGCTCACACAACGGCGCGCCCCTACGACCTTCGGGCGGCGAGGCCGCTGGCTTCCTCCCGGTTCCTCGGTCAGTTCTCGGGGAGCGGCGGTTGCACGGGTTTCAGTCCGTCCAGGGTGAGGTCGAGGAGGCGTTCGGCCTGCTCTCGCTGCTCGGGCCTGGCCGAGGTGAGGGCGATGCCGGCGAGGGCAGCGAACATGTCGGTCGGGCTGATGTCGGCCCGGATCGCTCCGGCAGCAGTGCCGGCGTCCATGAGGGCGGTCAGGGCGGCTTGCATCATCTCGTGACTGTCGGCACAGGGATTGGTTCCCGAGGCGACGACGGCTCGCAGGGCGTCCGCCATGCCGAACTTGGCAGTCGCGTAGTCGATGAAGCGGCGGGTCCACGCACGCAGAGCCTCGGGCGGCGACATCTCCGAGAGGCGACCAGGAACGGCGTCGCACAGCCGGGCCACTTCATTGCGGTACGCCGCCTCGATCAGTGCCTCCCGGGTCGGGAAGTTGCGGTAGAGGGTGCCGGTTCCCACGGCGACAAGTTCGAGTGCTGCCGGAGCGTGCGTGCGCAGGAGGTCGGGGGCCCAACGGGAGACGTCACCGATGTTGTAGCCCGTCAGAGCGCGATTGTTCTTCCACAGCCCCAGGATCGGCAGGTTCAGGTCGGAGTGGCGAGCGGCTTCACCGTAGACGGCGACGCGACCGAAGGGAGCCAGTGTGTCCAGGCTGGCCAGGCTGGCCAGGCGCGTGGGTCCGCCGACCGGATCGAGAATCACGTCCACGCCCCGCCCGCCGGTCGTGTCCCGCACCGCGTCGGGAAAGCCGTCGCGCCGGAACACCGCGTCGTAGCCGCGACGCTTCGCGTACTCGGCCTTGTCGATGCTGCTGACCGTGCCGTACACCGTGGCCGCGCCGAGGGCACGTGCGATCTGGGCGGCGACGGAACCCACGCCTCCTGCCGCCGCACGGACCAGGACGGAGTCGCCGGCGCGGAGCCGCGCCGCCTCGGCGAGAATGCCGTAGGCCGTGGGCAGGACGAGTGCGGCTCCGCCTGCGGTCTTCAGGTCGATCTCGCTCCCGCAGGCGTGCTCAGCGGAAAGGCGAAGCGGGCTGGGGCGACCGCGTATTCGGCGTAGCCCCCGCCTTCGGGAAGGTACACGGCGACGGGGTCCCCGACGGCGAGTCCGGTGACACCCGCGCCGACCGCGGCTATGTGCCCGGACGCCTCCATACCGGGGATGTCGAGCGGGTCGGCGGGCCGAAGTCACCGAGGCGGTGCTGCACTTCGGCGTAGTTCACTCCTGCGTAGGCCACGCGGACGAGCACTTCTCAAGGGCCGGCTTCCGGGGTCGGCACCTCGATGGTGCGCAGAACCTCGGGCCCGCCGTTGACTTCGCATCCGATTGCCCGCACGGCATGTCCTCCTGTGATCGTCCTGCCCGTGGCAACCCGGGCTCGGATCTCCGGTTTTCCCACGGTTACC
The DNA here is from genome assembly GCF_027158125.1 of Streptomyces sp. H39-C1. Lineage (NCBI taxonomy): Bacteria > Bacillati > Actinomycetota > Actinomycetes > Kitasatosporales > Streptomycetaceae > Streptomyces > Streptomyces sp. H39-C1. The sequence continues at coordinate 33,660 of NZ_JAPVLS010000068.1, read as the reverse complement.
GCTGCTCCCGCGGGTCTTGCTGTGGAGGTTCAGGGAGATCCGTTGAGCTGTCCGGCCGGAGGCGGCCGGCCGCCACGTGCCGTTGGAGTCTCTGACTGATGAGCAAGCGGCGGCGTGCTGACGGCACCTGGAGGAGTCGACGGGGCCTGGGGAGCAGATGGGGAGCACAAACATCTGCGGTTCGCGCTCATGACGCCCGCAATACGATGATCCTGGCGGGGAACGATCCTGGTAGGAACCGAGAGATCTGGTAGGGGCATGGGCACGATGCACGCGGACGAAGCGGAGACCGACGCCGACCTGGTTCGGCGCCTGCTGCGTGCGCAGTTCCCCCAGTGGGCGGACCTGCCGATCACCCGACTCGCCTCCGGAGGCACCGTCAATGCCATCTACCGGCTCGGTGAGGACCTGACCGTACGGCTGCCACTGCGCCCCGGCGGCGGCGAGGCCATCGCGATGGAGGCGCGGCTACTCCCCCGGCTGGCACCGCTGCTGCCACTGCCGATCCCGGAAGTAGTGGCGACCGGCACCCCGGGCGAGGGATACCCCCTGCCCTGGGCGGTACACCGGTGGATCGACGGCCGTAACCCGGCCGAAGGTGACCTGGCCGAGCCCGAGCTCGTGGCCCGCTCCCTCGCGGAGTTCGCAGTCGCCATTCGCACGATCGATCTCCCCGACGGCCCGCCCGCGCACCGGGGCGAACCGCTGATCGCCGAAGACCAAGAGATGCGGGCGGCGATCGAGGCGCTGCGCCGCACCGACGAACCCTTCGACGCCGACGAGATCGCCGCGGCCTGGGAGAAGGCACTCGCGGCACCGCTGTGGACTGGCGCGGCCTGCTGGACGCACTCCGACCTCATGCCGAGCAATCTGCTGCTCGCCGGCGACCGCGTCTCGGCAGTCATCGACTTCGGCACCGTGGGCATGGGCGAACCGGCCACCGACCTCATCCCCGCCTGGAACCTGCTGCCCGCCTCCGCGCGGCGGGTGTATCGCGAAACGGTGGACGTGGACGACGCGACCTGGGCTCGCAGCCGGGGCTGGGCGCTCTCCATGGCAGTCATCCAACTGCCCTACTACCGGACGACCAATCCGATCATTTCAGCCAACGCCCGACACGTCATCCGGGAGATCCTCGCGACCTCCGCATAGCCGCCGACCACCTTCCCGCGCACGACATCGCTGCCCTCAGCGCGCCCCGACGCCGTCTGCACCGCACCGTCGCATTCTCCAACGAACCACGCTGTCGCCGGGATCTCCGGGAGCAGCCAAATCCCCGTGCACGATGCCCTGCCCGGGTCTCACACTGCGAGCATGGATGCAGATGCTCTCAGCCCCTCCGTCGTCCCGCCTTCTCTTCAGTCGAGTGAGTTGCTGGGGTTTCCGCCTGATGCCCGACTGCTGATCGTCAACTGCGATGACTTCGGGATGTACCCCGAAATCAACACCGCGGTCGTCGAGTCGATCGAGCAGGGAATCGCCAGTTCCTGCAGTCTGATGGCCCTGTGCCCGTCGGCACCGCACGCCATGCAACTTCTCGGCCGACGACCCGGGATGGCATTCGGCATCCACCTCACCTTGGTCTGCGAGGTGACCCACTCCCGGTGGGCACCGATCACCGCGCGAGAGAAGGTGCCCTCCCTGCTGAACAAGGAAGGGGAGCTGTTCGCACCGACGCCCGCCGGACGGGCGACCCTGCTCGGCCAAGCCCGGCTTGACGAAGTCGAACTCGAGTTCCGCGCACAGATCAATGCCGTCGCCGACCGAGGACTCACGCCGACCCATCTCGATTTCCATTGCCTGGCCGACGGAGGTCGCGATGACATTCTCGACCTGACCGTAGGACTGGCTGCCGAGTACGGCCTTGCGGTGCGGGTCTGGCTTGCTCCCGGGCGTCGGACGGTACGGAGCCTAGGCCGGCCGGTGATCGACAACGACTTTCTGGACAGCTTTTCCCTCGACATCGCGGGAAAGGCCGCCCGATACGAACAGTTGCTGCACGATCTGCCGGCCGGCCTCAATGAATGGGCGGTGCATCCCGGCCTCGGCGGCCAGGAGTCACAAGCGGTGGATGACGGCTGGCTGGTGCGCCGAACGGATCATGAGTTCCTGACATCGCCACAGGCCTATGAAGTTCTCCGCGAGGAGGGAATTGTGGTGATCGACTACAGAGCGATCCAGCAGGTCTGGTCCCGGAACACCGGCCCTTGATGCGCTGACTCGCTCTGCCGCCCGGGAGGACGGGCCCATGGAAGTGAGTGCGGTTCACTTGGTCCCTTTCTGAGGCAGCGTCAGCCCTGGGACCGGGGATGTTGCGCCGCCCGTGGAGTGTCGCCGGGCCGCTCGTGCGCGCTGTGCAGTTCTGCTCCCGTGGTCATTGGTTCGGCCACGTTCCGAGTGCGTGGGCGAGCAGGTCGCCCCGGTCTCGGTTTCTGAGCGGCATTGCGGATTCCGAAGTCAGGATTCCGAAGGAGGAGAAGTGCTCTCGGACGAGGGCCGGAAACAGCTCGCCCGCGATCTACGTAGCCGCTGACCCGGCAAATTCGGCGGCCTCATCCGATGCCGGGTGTGAGCCTGCCGGCGACCTGCTCCGCCGTACGGATCGACGTGGACGGCAGGTGCTTTTGTCCCACTCTGGCGGACAGAAGGGCAATCGCCGAGCCCAGTGTGAGCCTCGTCATATGACGCACGCCACATACGACTCCGGATAGTGGTCGATTCTTCCAGTACGCCTGGCGAGGATATGGCGGGAATCGGTTGCGGTTTCAGCGGCCAACGATGCCGATTAGTAGCAAGGGTGGTTGCTGAGTCGTTTTACCTGACGCTAGACATCTCCCCCAACCGAAGAGTGCGCCCGCAGAACTTCCGTCCCATTTCTGCCCGTTGAGGCCACTCGCACACCCGGAGAGATGGGGTCAGTCATGGGCAAACACGCCCGGAAACGACCGAATCGGACTCGCGTTGCCGTCGTTGCCACCGCGTCGGCTGCCGCTGTGACGGCGACCATCGCCTGCACCGTGCTGCCAGGAACTCCGGAGGCCGATGCGCAGAACGCGTCCGCTTCGGATGCCGCGCTCGGGCGCGACCTGGTGCCCGCGAACCACGTCATGGCTCAGCAGGCCGGCATCGCCCGGCAGAATCTGCAGACGGCCGAGAACGAAGCCAGGGCCCGCTCGCAGGCGCAGGCGGCCGCACGGTCGCAGGCTGAGGGCCGCAAGAAGGCCGAGGCCATCAGAAAGGCCGAGGGCGCCAGAAAAGCGGAGGCCCGGGCCAAGGCCGAGGCTCGCAAGCGTGCCGAGGAGGCCGCGCAGAAGCGTCAGGACTCCGCAGAGCGCGCCGCGCGATCGCAGACGCCGAAGCCCACTGCCAGTGCGAAGCCGACCGCCGGCGCGTCGGCCACACCCTCGGCCGGCAACTACACCGACGACCTCGACGGCTGGATCAAGGAATCGCTGGCCGTCATGGCCGCCCACGGCATACCCGGCACCTACGACGGCATCTACCGCAACATCATCCGCGAGTCCTCGGGCAACCCGCAGGCCATCAACCTGACCGACTCCAACGCCGCGGCCGGCACCCCGTCCAAGGGCCTGCTCCAGGTCATCGACCCGACCTTCCAGGCCTACCACGTCGAGGGAACCTCGATGGACATCTACGACCCGGTCGCCAACATCACCGCCGCGTGCAACTACGCGGCCGCCAACTACGGCTCGATCGACAACGTCGACTCGGCGTACTGAGCCCGGCGCATTCGCACCCCCCGGGCTCGGGCCGCACGGCGGTTGCTGTGTGGCCCGGGGTCGTACGGGATGGGGCGCCCTGGCGCTTCATGCGGGACTGCCCGGCCATGGGATCCGGGTCAGGCGGCGGACCAGGAACCTTCGTCGTCAAGGGCCCGGTTGGAGGCTTCCGTGAAGGTGCGGAAGGCGGTGTGGAATCCGGTTTCGATCGACGCGTAGTCCGAGGTCCGGAGCGACTGCCGCGAGACGCCGGCGATCCGTAGGGGCATCTCCATCCAGATGTGGACGCGGTCACCGACGGCTTCGGCCGCCGCGATGACGTCGTCGGGGCCTTCGATCGATATGACCGAGCGGGCGCGCAGTAGCTGAGCATGCGCGGCGGCGGCCTCGCCGTGAATGAGGGCGAGGGCCGCTCGCGTGTCGCCCGTCTCGGCGATCTCATGGATGCGAGCCACGATCTCCATGAAGGTGTAGAAGCACGCGGCGTACGCCGCGTACGCACCCCTGCGGGAGTCCCGGCGGACCCGCACGTGGTCCGCGAGTCCTTGCTGTTCGAACTGCGCCCGCTGCTGCTGCAGTTGGGTCAGCACGCCACGGAGGCTCAAGCGCACCGTGACGAGGGCCGCCGCGGCAGCACCCGCCGCACCGATGACCGCGCCGACGAGTGCGGCGACCCCCTGATCCATGCAGGCAGTCTGACCCACCGGGCATTGCTCCGTCAGGGGCATCGAGGAGAAGCCCGACATCCGCTCCGCCCCACCACTCTCGCAGTGAAACCCCCTCGACCTGATGGCCTCCTTGACGAGACCCTGGGGCATGGAGTTCTTCTGCTACCACCGCGACCGGCCCGACTCCGTAGCGCTGCGCGACGAGCTGCTGGAAGAGCACTGGTCCTATATGGACCGGTACGCGAAGGAGCTGATCGCCCGCGGCCCGACTCTCGACGGCGACGGCGACACACCCACCGGCAGCATGCACATCGTCGACCTTCCCGATCCCGCCGCCGCCCGCGCGTTCGCCTTCGACGAGCCCGGCTACCAGGCGGGCGTGTACCGGGATGTGCTGCTGCGACGGTGGCGCAACGCGCTGGGGCGCACCATGTGGGACTTCCCCGGCGGCCGGACCGGTGGCAACCGGTACCTGGTGCTCGGTCTTGGCACGGGGCCTGCCGCCGACCTCGCCGTACCGACCGACCAGGACGAGCTGATCGCCTACGGGCCACTGCTGTCCGACGACGGCGACACCTGGTTGGGCACGGCGGCATTGGTCCGGGCACCGGACCCGGACACGGCCCGCGCCGTCCTGACCCAGGACCGGTACGCCGATATCGAGGTGCACAACTGGCAGTTCGGCGGACGGTCGTCCTGACCCGGGGACGGCCAAGGGCGCCGGGTGTGTTCAGTGACCGCTGAAAGGTGTTAGTGATTCAGCTTCGAGAACACCAGGTTGAAGCGAATTCCCGTATCCGTACGTGGTTGGGGTTTCCTGCACCGTCGGCCGTGCCCGTCAACGGTGCTCGAGCCACGGTCGTGTCCGCGACCGGATCCGGGAAGACCTACACGGCCGCGGCTGCCGCACTGGACTGCTTCCGGGACGGCCGGATCCTGGTCATGGTCCCCACGCTGGACCTGCTGGTGCAGACCGCCGCCGCGTGGCGCACCATCGGCCACCGCGGCCCGATGGTCGCGGTGTGCTCGCTGGAGTCGGACGAGGTTCTGGAGCGGCTCGGGGTGCGCGGCACCACGAATCCGGTCCGGCTGGCCTTGTGGGTGGGATCCGGTCCTGTCGTCGTGTTCGCCACGTACGCGTCCCTGGTGGACCGGGAGAGCCCGACGGACCCCGAGGGCCTTCGGAAGGCGCGAGGGCCCTGGAGCTGGAACTGGCGCTGGCAGGTGGCGAGTTGTTGTACGGGCAGGCCATGGCCCCCTTCGACCTCACGGTCGTCGACGAGGCCCACGGAACCGCGGGGGATCTGGGGCGGCCGCGGGCGGCGATCCATGACCAGAGCCGTATCCCGGCCGACTTCCGTCTCTACCTGATGGGCATAGCCGGGGACAAGCCAGCTCTCGTCCGTCCCGAACCGAAGGTCCCGCTCAGCTGGGCGCCCAGCTGGACGATCAACCGAGGATGAGCGGAAGTCTCGCGGCCAGCTCGCCCAGTTCGGCCTTCTCCTCGTCGGTCGGGGCACGCCGTCCGGTGCCGACCAGCAGCGCGTCCGTGTCGCAGAACGACGCGGGGAACGCGGCCCCGGCGATCTTCTCCAGCATCTCGCGGGACCGTGCGAGCCCCTCCGCGGGCGGTTCCGCCGCGTCAGAGAGGTGCGCGACGAGGTCGAGATGGTGCACCGTCCATTCCAGGACGTAGACGGAAAGGTAGTCCGCCACGGTGAGGACCTGGTCGCGGGTCGCGACCCGAAGGCCCAGGTCGGCGAGTTCCGCGGCGCGGCCGGCGGCGGAGCCGACGTCGTCGAGATGGAACTTGAGCAGCCACGGCTCCCCGTACGCGGCGGCCAGCCGCACGGTCAGCGCGTCGAGCGGGTCGTCGCCGGTCGGCGGGGTATCGGCGACGTCCCAGTAGGTCACCGCGTCGCGGGTCGGCTCTGTTTCGGCGGGGGTGACGAGGGTGATCAGAACGTCCTGGGCGTCGATGACCAGATGGCACACCAGGTCCTGTACGAGCCAGCCGGTACAACCGGACGGCAGTGCGAACGCCTCGTCCGGGAGTTCGGCGACCGCCGTGCGCAACGCCGCCCAGGAGCGTGAGAAGAGATCCACATAGGCACGGTAGTGGGGTGCCGCAGTGGCGGACAAGGGCATTTCTGCCTGTCGTCGCCGCGTGGAATGGGTGGTGCGTTTCACGCGCTATCCGTCGCCGGTGCCGAGGAGCCGACAGTGACCTCGGATGGTCGGCCCGCGGTGGGCAACGGCAAGGACCGGCTTGACCCTGACGTGCGGGTCAGGGGTTAGCGTCACCGCGCCCCGGCTGCGGACGCTTCACGTTCCGCTGCCCCGACCTGCCCACGGAGCTCGACCATGACCGCATCCCTCCCCCGCACCGCTCGCGAAGTCCGCCTCGCCGCCGTCCCTGAGGGACTGCCCACGCGAGAACACTTCACCGTCGCCACGACGCCGCTGTCCCAGCCCGGTCCGGACCAAGTCCTCGTCAGGAACCGGCACTTCCTGGTCTTCCCGGGCCTGCGCACCCTCATCGGCGCAGACGGTGACGACCTGCCCCTCCCGCCGCTGCGCAGCGGAGACACGCTCTTCGGTCCCGCCGTTGGCGAGGTGGTGGCCGCTCCGGCCGACAGCCCGCTGCGCACCGGCGATGCCGTTGTCCATATGCTCGGTTGGCGGGATTACGCGCTGGTGAGCGCAACCGACTGCACCCCTGTGGACGACACGCTTCCCGATCCCGTCGCGTACCTCTCCCCCGGATCGGCCGCCTACGGAGCACTGACCCGGCTCGCCGACGTCCGCGCGGGGGACATCGTCCTCGTCACCGGAGCAGCTGGGGCACCGGCTCGACCCCGACCTTCTTCGGCCCTGGCACGGGCACCGACTACCTGACCATCGTCGACAACGCCGCGCCGACCGTGAGTCTGCTGGTCTACCGGGCGGCCACCGGAGAACCGGTCTGCTCGGTGCCCGTGCTCAAGGCGGGCGGCAGCGGCAGCGAGAACTCCCCCATCGCCGCCGGCAACTCCGTCTTCGTCGCCGGCACCTACGGCTACCCCTACCCGAAACTCCCCGCCGACGCGGGCGCCGGCGTGCCCGCCTCCGACACCTTCTACGGCGGCTTCTCCCGCGTCGACGTCCGGGCGGACGGCTCGGGCTGCGACCTCACATGGGACAACAAGGTGCGCTCAGCAGCGGTGCCGCGCCTGTCGACCAGCGACGGGATGATCCACACGGTCATCCGGAACCCCGTCATCCCCGGTACCAACGGAACCTCGATCCTCGACCCCTACTACTACGGCGAGATCGACCCGGAAACCGGCAAGGTGGTGCGCACCAAGTACCTGGGCGCAGGCTTCATCTTCGACACCCTCCAGATGGCCGGAACCATCGCACCGGGCCGGGTGGTGCTCCAGGGGACGACCACAGGGGTGCTGCGGATCACTGCGCAGTAGAGCGTCGCGAAGCGTCCGCCGGCAGGCAACCGGAGCGGCGCCGGCCGTTGATGTCCATGCCCACGATCAGCCGCGGTCGAAGCAGTGCGATTGGCCGATGGCCGTGAAGCCGTGGCGCTCGTACCAATGACGCGGCCAGTCCACCGCGTCGGCGGTCAGGAACCGCGTATCGCAGTCCGCGTCGGCGGCCCGGCGCAGGGCGGTGGCCAGGACCGCGTTCGCGTATCCGCGCCCGAGGTGGGCTTCCGAGGAGATCAGGTCCTCGATCTGGGCGACGCCTGATGCCGGATCCAGATAGAGATCTGCCCAGGAGGCGACCTCTCCTCCCTCCATGCGGGCACCGATGAACTGCACGACGTCGGCGCCACGGCGGCGGGCCTCGCGTCGGTCGACGAGGTGGCGGATGACCTCGTCGTCGACGTCCGGCAGGAAGCCCCGCCAGCGCCGGGTGAGCGGCAGGCGAAGTGCGTCGAGGTCCACCTCCTCCGCCCGGCCGTCGGCCGGCACCGAGCCGGTGTGCAGCATGACCAGATGGGTGGACTGGGTGTATCCGGCCCGGAGCAGCGGCTCTGCGCACGCTGTCCCGACCGCGTCGTCGAGCACGGAGATCATGCGGTGCGGCAGATGCGCCAGCGCCTCGTCGGCGATGGCGGGCAGCGCCTCGGGGTCGACCGACGACTGGTCGATGACGACCTGGTTGTTCGCGCGGGAGTGTGCGAAAGCGTCGTCCAGTACGGCGAAGCCTCCCGGGAGGGAGACGGTGCGCGCAGCCTGACGCCGGGCGAAGTCCGACAAAAAGGCGTTGATCCGCCGTAGTTCTGAGCTTGCCATGGGGGGAGCCTACGCAGCCGGGGTCCATGACCACCTCCGAATTATCTCGGCCGGCGGGCTCCCGCCCCACCCGAGCCCCCTGGCCCAGGCCGACTGCGAGGCGACGGAAGGCCGCTGGACGCTGGTCTTCACCCGCGACCTGCGCCACCCCACCGAGAAGGTGTGGGCCGCGCTGACCGAGCCCGGGCAACTCGCCGCCTGGGCGCCCTACACCGCCGACCGCGATCTCTCGGAGACGGGCGGCGCCACGATCACGATGATCGACGACGAGAATCCGCAGGACATGGCGGCCGAGGTCGTGCGCGCCGAACCGCCGGCGCTGCTGGAGTAGACCCTCGGCGCCGAGCCAGCAGCAGGGCGCAGGCAACAGTGCCGAGCGCCACCGTGGCGAGTCCTGAGCCGCCGAGCGTCGCTCGCGGGCCCAGCGCTGTCGTGAGCGGTCCGCCGAGTGCTGTGCCGAGCGGCGATGCGGTGAGCAGCGCCGCGCTCCGGGCCGCGAGCATCGCGGTGAGGTTCTGCGGGGGCGACTTCTCCTGCATGAGCGTCACCGAGAGGGCCACGAACGGTCCGTAGACAGCGCCGCCGAGCGTGAAGCACGCGACGGTGACGGCCGTCGGCACGTCGAACCCGAACGGCAGCAGGCAGAGCCCCCAGGCCACCACGATAGACACGGTCACAGGCCACAGTGGTAGCCGGCGCAGCGCGCCGACCGTGAGCCCGCCGAGCAGCGCGCCGATGCCGAACAGCATCCAGTAGAGGCCGAGGAGCGTTCCCGGTGCGTGCAGGTCGGCAGTGACGTGGAGCGGCAGGGCGACCTCGACGGGACCGTACAGGAGGTTGAAGAACCAGGTGAGCGTCAGCAGCCCGAGCAGTTCGGGGTACGACCGCAGCACCGCGAGCCCACCGCGGGCGGCCGCCTGGTCGACGGGGGAAACGTGCCCCGACGGCGGCAGCCGGGTGCGGACGACGAGCACGGCGAGGAACACGTAGGTGAGAGCGTCCAGGCCGAGCACGAGCGCGGAGCTGACGTACGCCACCAGCACACCGGCGATCGCCGGCCCGGCGATCGTGGCGGCGAAGCCGAGCGAGCTGACGAGGGTGTTCGCGGCGAGTCGCTGCTCGTCGGGGAGCAGCTCGGCCAGCAGGGTGTACTTTCCCGCGCTCCCCCACGCGTGCAGCAGCGACGAGACGGCGAGCAGCCCGAGGTAGAGCGGCAGCGTCAGCAGCCCGGCGAGCCACGCCAGCGGTACGGCGCCGAGGAACACACCGCGCACCACGTTGTCGGCGAGCAGCAGCCGTTTGGCCGGCATCCGGCGCAGACGGCGACCGAACGCCAGGGCGCCGATCACGCCGGGCAGGGTGTAGGCGGCCACCGCGCCGCCGACCCACAGCCCCGCGGTCGCCTGCGGCGCGAGTTCGATGGCGAGCCACGCGACCGCGACGAAGCTCATCCCGTCCCCGAGATACGAGACCGCGAAGCCGAGGATCAGTCGCCGGAACACCTGGTGGGCGAGGACCGGCCGGTAGGCGTGGGGGACGAGGCGTCGGAGCGCCAGGGGCACCTTGTGAGGTCGCACCGGAGATCGGTCTCGTCTCAGCGGATCTCGTTGATGCGGATCAGGTTGCCCGCGGGATCGCGGACGGCGCAGTCGCGCACCCCGTACGGCTGCTCGGTCGGCTCCTGGACGACTTCGGCATCGGCCTGCAGCCGTTCGAAGGTGGCGTCGAGGTCGGCGGTGGCCAGGGTGATGATGGCGTAGGTGCCCTTGGCCATCATCTCGGTGATGGTGCGCCGCTCGTCGTCGGTGACCCCGGGGTCCGCGGCCGGCGGGTGCAGGACGATGGACGTGCCGGGCTGGTCGGCGGGCCCGACGGTGATCCAGCGCAATCCGCCGTATCCGACGTCGTTGCGGACCTCGAAGCCGAGGATGTCGCGATAGAACGCCAGGGCGGCGTCCGGGTCGTCGTGCGGGAGGAACGTCGAGTGAATGGTGATGTCCATGACGCTCACGCTAGTTGCGGTCCGGTGGGCGGCGCTTCTCGATTCCTGATCGGTCCGGTCGCCCGATCCGACCACAACCGTCCACGGTTGCTGAGCAGTTGTCCTGCCCCGTAATCGGGCCGCATCGCATGTGTGGTGCGCGGCCCGGGTCAGGCCGATGCGGCATCCCATGCGAAGCCGTCCGGGTCGGTGAAAGGCTCGCCATCGGTGCCGATCATGAGCCGGTGCGAGCCGGTGCCGTCCACGGGGACGCCCGCGTCCTTGGCGAGGGCACGGCGCCCGTACAGCGCGAGCTTGACGGGACTCGACGGGGTGGCGAACTCGACGTACTTGCGGCCGAAGCTCTTCGCCACGGTCAGGCCGCGGTCGAGGTAGAACCGCTTGCTCGCGACCATGTCCGTGACTCCCAGCAGGAGCACGATGTCGTCGATCTCCCGGGTGGCCGGGCCGGTGTCCTTCTTCGCCGAGGTGGCGACCTTCCAGATCGTCCCGTCCGGGGCCCGTACGACGCCGCCGTGGCCCCAGAGGGACTTCGTGACCGGCTTCAGCGGCGTGGCACCGGCTTCGACGGCGGCGTCGATGAGGCTGTTGACGTTGGCCGGCTGGGACACGGTGAGCGACAGTGTGAACCCGCGGAAGCCGGTCGTGGGTGCCTCCGAGGCCCGCAGGCGCACCTGGGTGTCCAGGCCGAAGGCGGCGGTGTAGAAGTGGGTGGCGGCCTTGGGGTCGGCCACGTCAAGGGTGATGGATTCGATGGAGGACATGGCTTCACGCTAGGCGTGGCGGTGCGGCCGGCGCTTCTCGATTCCTGACCGGTTCCGTCACCTGCGCCGCCGTGCACGGCGACGCCCCCAGCGCGGCGCCCGTCGGCCAGGGGGTGCAGTTGTGGGCGACGGTGTCGGCGAAGGTGCGGGCCAGCGGGCTCAGGGCGTCCCAGCGGCGCACGGCCCATCCGGCGGACAGGGCGCGTAGTACGGGGATCGGGATGAGCCGGAGTCCGGGGTGGCTGGGCCCGCTCCAGCCGGGAAGGGCGGGCACGACGGCATGGCCGAGCCCCAGTTCCGCGAGGAGGATCGCGGTGTCCCAGTCGGCGACACTGGTGTCGGACGCCAGCTGGATCCCCAACTCGGCGAAGCAGGTGTCGAGATGGGCGCGCGAGGTCGAGTTCTCGGGGAGCCGGATGAGCTGGACGGACGCCAGATCGGCGGGCTCGATGCGGTTCTTGGCTGCCAGCGGATCGTCGGCTTTGACGGCCAGCACCCAGGGCAGTTCGACGACGGGACGTTGTTCGATGCCGCGGACGGTGGCACCGATGGTGATCCAGGCAAGGTCCAGGTCGTTGGCGGCGAGTGCGTCGAAGCAACTGCGGCTGGAGGTCTCGGTCTGGAATTCCAGGCTCACCTGGGGAAAGCGCTGCCTGAAAGCGACGACGGCCTCGGACATGAAGTGCCGGACGGTCGTGGCACCGGTCGTGATCCGTACTGATCCGCCGTCCCCACGTGCAAGGTCCCGCAGTCGGCGCAGTGCCAGGTCGATGCCGCCGATTCCGTCGCAGGCCGCCTCGTGGAGGATGCGTCCGGCAGCGGTGGGTGCGACACCTCGGGGATGCCGTTCCAGCAGGCTGAGGCCCAGTTCCCGTTCCAGTCGCCTGACGTGCTGGCTCACCGCCGACTGCGTGCACGAAAGGTCCCGGGCGACGGCGCTGAGATTGCCTGTTCTGCACACCGCGACGAAGACACGGAGGTCGTCAAGAGTCACGCGATTCAAGGTATCGCTTGGGGAGTTGCAAGCAAATCAGAGGATTGACTTGGGTCTTGTCGCGGACGACGATCGCTTCCGGTACCAGGGCGGCAACCCGCCCAGCGGTTGGGCGAGGGTCCGGACCCTCGCCCGGGCGCTGGAAGGGTGCCGACCCGACCGTCCGAAGGGAGCTGTCGATGGAGAACGCAGCATCAGCGCCGACCGGACACGGTCCGGCGCGGGACAACGCCGTAAGTGATGCCGTCGCATTCATGCGCACCTTGGGTGCGGCAGAGATCGAGCATCCCGGAGGGACGCTGCTGAAGCATCTCCTACGGGTCAGCCGGCTGCTGAAGGCATGGGGCGCCCGGCGCGATCTGCAACTGGCCGGCCTGTGCCACGCCTTCTACGGAACCGACGGATTCGCAACGGCGTTGTTGCCGCTGGAGTCCCGAGGCGAGTTGGTCCGACGCATCGGAGCGGGCGCGGAGGAGCTCGTGTACTTCTACGCCAGCTGCGACCGGAAGGCCTCCTACCGCACCCTCACCAGCGAGAGCGGGACGTTCCGCGACAGGTTCACCGGGCGCACCTTCCTCCCTGGCCCGCACCAACGGCGGGACTTCGCCGAACTCACCGCGGCGAACGAACTGGACCTTGCCGCCATCAACCCGGCCTTCCCCGCAGAATCGGGAGACGACCTGCTGGGTCTGCTCACCCGGCTGCGGCCGCTACTGAGCGACCACGCCTGGGAACACACCCAAAAGGTCCTGACCTGACCTGACGTCCGCTCCGAAGTGGGCCGGCCCGGGCCGGCAAGGCCTTGACCGGGTCCCGCAACCGGAACAGGTGGTCGCCGAGCCCACCCGGAAGGGCGTTCCCATCAGGCCGCGTGACGCGCTCAGGCGGGAAGGAAGAACCCGGTCACGTCGGCGAGGCGGTCATTACGGTGCACCGCGCTGCTCACGCCTGACATGAAAGCCCCGCCGTCCGGTCCGATCTGGGTCCAGCGGGCCAGCGACCGGTCGTGGTGGTCGAAGACCTCGTCGATGCGGAAGCGATGTCCGGGGAACGCCCCGGCGAAGCCGTTCATGTAGGCGTCCAGTTCGGCCAGACCGCCGACCTCGGTTCCCGGGTCCCGGTAGGCGACGTCGTCCACCGCGACCGCGCCGAGCGCGGTGAGCCGTATCGCGGGGTCGGCCGACCAGCACGCGGCGTAGTCGTTCCAGAGCTGCTGTTGATCACTCATCGTTGTTCCTCATTCTTGATGCGTTGGCTTGCTGGGGTGCCTTGGCCTGCCCGGCGCCGATCGAGGCCAGGGCCCCGTCGGTGATGGCGTGCAGTTTGGCGGCGGCCGTACCGGAGCGGACGAGGACCAGGAGGCCTTGGTAGAGGGTCAGGAGCTGGACGGCCGACACCTCGACGTCGAGTTCCGCCGGCAGGAGCTGCTGGGCGCGGGCGCGCGTCAGTGCGTCGGCGAAACCCGACTCGATCGTCTCCAGCCCCCGGCGTACGCCTTCCGAGGCCTGCGGAACGGTGTAGGACTCCACCGCGGTGTTGGTGAGCAGGCACCCCGGATCGGGTTCCGGGCCGGGGTTCGCGTCGAACGCCGAGGTGAAGAACGAGCGGATGCCGGCCACCGGGTCCTGCGTGTCGAGCAGGTGGACGCGGACTCTGCCCTCGACCACCTGATCGTTGTAGGCGTCCAGTGCGGCACTGAACAACCCCTCCTTGCTCTGGAACGCGCGGTACAAGCTGCCCGGGTGCATCCCGGTCGCTTCTTCGAGGTCGCGCAGCGAGGCGCCGAGGTATCCACGACGACGGAACAGCCCCATGGCGGAGGCCAGTACCTCCCCCCGGTCCCACACTTGTTGACGACCCATCACCGCTCCTCGTAGTTGAACGATCGCTCACAAAATAGCATGCGCGACGCCGCGACCGACGCAGAAGCTGTCGTCAGACCCTCCGTCTGAGCGCTCACACCTCGGATAACATCCCATACCCGAGGCGACAAACCGGATATGACGCCCTGTCGGACCGGCGCCCGTGACCGAGGGGAACCGCTGCACGTGACCGAGCCCGCCGAGTCTGCCGAGCCCGCAGAACCCGAGCTCACCCTGCACTACGCCGACGACATCTCCGCCGCCGACGTGGACGCCCTGGCCGCCTTCCTCGACGACCGGCTCAAGGCCCTGGCCAGCCGGCACCGGGGCCAGCCCGAGGAGCAGCGCGCCACCCTGGGGCTGGTCAACGTGACGCACCATCTGATGTCGTCGCTGCGTCACCATCTGGAGCAGCGCTCGGCCCGGCCCGGCGAGGCGGCCGCCGAGGCCCTCGACCGCTGCCTGGACATTCAGCGGGACTGGAACCTGCTGTGCGAAGCGGTGTCCCCCTGGCGCGATGCCGAGGGCTACGACACCGCGCGCTGGCACCACCTGCAGCACCTGGACGCCGCGGCCCGTACCCGGTCCAGCCACTGCTGAATCGGGCACGACGGGCACGCCGGACACGCCGGGCCCGATGACGCGGCTAGCGCGGCGCGGTGTCGTCGGACGTGAACGGGCCACCATGGCCGGGCACGATTGCTGAATCGGGCACGACGGGCACGCCGGACACGCCGGGCCCGATGACGCGGCTAGCGCGGCGCGGTGTCGTCGGACGTGAACGGGCCACCATGGCCGGGCACGATCAGGTCCGCGGCGGCCAGGACCCTGAGCCGGGAGGCGCGCAGTACGTCGCGGTCCGGGGCCACCGGGTCGTCCGCCGGGCCTTCCGAGTGCCACCACAGGTCGCCCGCGAACGCCACCACTCCCGAATCCGTGCCCGCCAGCAGCGTGATGTCCTCGGGGCTGTGTCCCGGCGTGCGGATCAGCCGCAGCGACGGGGTGAGTTCGTAGCCCTCCGCGTCCCGGTTCGTCCACTGGTCACCCAGGTACTCCACCTTGTGGTCATGGACCCGGGCTCGTCCGAACAGGCCCACGTTCATGGTGTTGTCCGGGTGGTGGTGGCTGAGCACCACGTCGGTGATGTCGTCCGGGCCGAGGCCCAGCTCCGCGAGCGGGTCGAGGATACGGTCGCGGCTCGCCACCATGCCCGGGTCGAAGATCACATGCCGTTCGCCGTCGGTGATGTAGGAGACCGTGGCGGCGACTCCGGGGCCCGTGGAGCCGACGTAGCCGGTGGTCAGGATCGTGTACACGGCGCTGCGGCCGAGCGGTGCGTCTGTCATGCCCCCAATCCTTCCGGGCCGGCCGGCCGCTCACGAGTGGCACTGCTGCCCCTGATCACAGGATTCGTGCCACAGATGCGACACTGCTCCTGTGCCGCCTTTCGTGACTGTCGCCGCGTACGTCCCGCCGGGTGTCGGCATGCTCGCCCTCGGCATCGTCACGGAGGTGTTCGGCCCGCACGGGGAGGGGCTGCCCGGCTTCGACTTCGCCCTGTGCAGCGACCGGCCGGGGCCGGTTCCCACCGACCTCCGCGTGCCGCTCCTGATCGAGCACGGCCTGGACCGCCTGGCCGCGGCCGATCTCGTCATCGCCCTGCCGTGGGCCGGTTTCCGCACGCCGCTCGAACCCGCGGTGCTCGACGCGCTGTCGGCCGCGCACGAGAACGGCGCGCTGGTCGCGGCCCACTGCGTCGGCACGTTCGCGCTCGCCGCCGCCGGACTGCTCGACGGCCGACGGGCCACCACGCACTGGCGGTTCGCCGAACTGCTGGCCCGCCGCTACCCGGATGTCGCCGTCGAACCCGACGCCCTGTACATCGACGAAGAGCGGATCACCACGGGTGCGGGAGCGGCCGCGGGCTTCGACCTGTGCCTGCATCTACTGCGGCGGGAGTACGGGGCCGCGATGGCCAACGCCGTCGCGCGGGACATGGTGCTGCCCTCCCACCGGGACGGCGGGCAGGCCCAGTACCTGGCAGCCCCCGTCCCCGAGGACTGCCAGGACGAACGCCTCACCGAGGTGATCGCCTGGGCCCGCGAACACCTCCACGAGCCGCTTCCCGTCGCGGAACTGGCCCGGCGCGCCGTGATGAGCAAACGATCCTTCGCCCGCCGCTTCGCCGCCGCGACCGGTACCACCCCGCACGCCTGGCTGCGGAGCCTGCGACTGAGCAGCGCCGAGGAGCTCCTGGAGACCACGGACCTGCCGGTCGAGGAGATCGCCCACCGGGTCGGTTACGGCAGCGCCGCCGTACTGCGTGAACAGTTCGTGCGCCGCCGGGGTGTGCCACCCCGCTCCTACCGCCGCTCCTTCACCCACGTGCCGTAGCGAACAGCCCGCGGTCGCCGCTCGCGGACTCCCCCGACGCCGAGCTCCTCACGCACCACACGTTGCGGCAGCGGACTGCGGGACGCAGTCGAGGACCACGTGGCCGAGTGGTGTCGTGCGGACGCCCGCGACATGCAGCCCGCTGCCGGCCGCCAGGGCCGAGTACTCGTCGACGCTCCGCTCCCGGCCGCCCGCGAACACCAGCATGCGCAGGTCCATCTCCGCGAAGCCCGCCGGATCGTCGCCGGACGTACCGTGCCCCTCGATGACGACGACCCGGCCGCGGGCCTGCGCGTCGTCCCAGTCGTGCACCACCCGTCGAAGGACGCAGACATCGGAACCGGCCGGCAGCGGGTCGAAGAAGCTCTGCCCGACGACCTCGCACCGGTCCGTCAGCCCGCGCGTGGCGAGGAACTCCCGGCCCCGCTCGGCGGTCGCCGGAAGGTCGACCAGAGTGGCCCGCAAGTCCGGGTGGGTTTCGAGCAGCTCGGCGAGCAGGGCGCCGGTGCCCCCGCCGACATCGGTCACATGCCGGACCGCGGACCAGTCGTAGCCTCCCGCCTCGTCCGTCACGAAAGCGGCGCTGGACGACATGTTGGCGTCGAAGGAGGCGCCCATCCGCGGATTGGCCGCCAGATAAGGCCAGAACGGGGCGCCGAAGACCGTCTCCCAGGCAGGCTCCCCGGTGCGGACGGTGTGCAGCAGGCCGACGAACGCCAGATCCATCGTGCCGCCGAAACCGTCGAGGTCGAGCCCGCGCCGCAGTTCCGCCGGATGCCCGGAGCGCAACAGCTCCGCGATCTCGTTGACCGCGAAGTGCCCTGGCTCCGGCTCGGTGAAGACGCCATGGCACACCAGGTGCCGCAGCATCCGGCCGAGCGCGTCCGGATCGGCCTCCGAGCGCCGGGCGAGTTCGTCGATCTGCCCGGAGCCGTCGGCGATCAGGTCGGCGAGGCGCAGCGTGGCGGCTGCCCGCAGGGCCATGGGGGTGATCAGATCCATCAGCGGCGCGATGGTCCGCCAGGCGCGCAGCGCGCTGTCACCCTCGTCCGTGTCCTCCGGGGCCGTCCGGTCCATGGTCGTCTCCCTGCGTCGGGCGGCCCGCCGGTGCTCGCGGTGGGCCGCGATGCGTTGTCCGCGGAACCGGACTTCGTTGCCCGTATCAGACCAGACGGAAGCCGGCTGCTCCAGCCAACAGGTGCACCACGGACCAGGACCAGCCGACCTTCACCGAGTTCACGGCTTCAGCCGCTGTTTCCAGGGAACCGGGCGATGAATTCCCAGGTCAGGATCCCCAAGGAGATCCTCGCGACACGTCACCGGCCCCGCGTGACCGCAGCGCCGCCCGCCCCGGAGGAGGGGCCCTCACCCTCGTCGGACACCCACTGTCGCAGAGCGGCTCATACCGTTGATCGGTAGTGTCGGAAGGGATCGCCGCTCGCTTCCCACGCCCGGAGCGCGGACCGGGGCGGCCGAGCGGAGGGAGGCAGGCTGTCATGACCGTGATCTCCCTGAAGTCCGCCGTGGTGCGGGGAGGCGTCACCCTGCCCTACGCCGAGGCGGGCTATCCCGGTGGCACACCGGTGGTCTTCGTGCACGGGCTCTCCGACTCCTGGTGGTCCTTCGAGCCCCTGCTGCAACGCCTCCCGGCGTCCCTGCACGGTTACGCGCCGACCCAGCGCGGCCACGGCGACGCCGACCGTCCCCCCGACGGATACACACCGGAGGATTTCGCGTCGGACCTGGTGTCCTTCCTCGACACCGTAGGCATCGAGCGCACTCTTCTCGTCGGATCCTCGACCGGCGGGGTCACCGCCCGGATCGTCGCCGGCAGCCACCCCGACCGGATTTCCGGACTGGTCCTCATCGGCGTCCCGGCCACGCTCGCGGACAAACCCACCACGGCCGAAATGAACGAGACGGTCCAAAGCCTCTCCGACCCTGTCCCCCGCGCATTCGTCGAGACCCCCCTGTCCGGCATCATGGCCCGCCCCGTTGCCAGAGGACTCATCGAGACCATGATCGACGAGCGTCTCAAGGTCCCCGCCCGCGTCTGGAAGGACACCCTGCACGGACTGCTCGAAGCCGACCTCGCCGCGACCCTCGCAGGCATCCTGGTGCCGACGCTCGTCATCTGGGGCGACCAGGACGACTTTCTCCCGCGCAGCGACCAGCAGGCCATCCTGGACGCCATCCACGGCACACGTCTGCTCACCTACGAAGGCGCGGGCAACGTCGTCCACTGGGAACAGCCCGGGCGCGTCGTCGCCGACATCGCCGCATTCGCCACCGGCCTCGCGCGCCCCGGCGGTTCCAACACACCGTGAGTTCCGGGCCGGCGCCGGTCGGACCGGACGTCCGGCCCGAGTTGGCCGGACGTCCGGCGCCCTGAAGGGTGGTGCTCCGTGGGGTGGGCGCGGATCCTGTGTGGATGGCTGACACGCGAACCGTGGTGTTCCGCTGGCAGGCGCCGTACAAGAAGCCGTGGGTCTTCGAGGAAGGAGCCGTCACCGTCTGCGTGTTGCTCCCGCTGACGGTGTTGTTCTCGTTCGTCCTGCCGGTGGTGGCCTTCCTGCTCGTGCTCTGCGTCATCTACGGGATCGGGTGTTCGGGACGCGAATGGGTGCGTACCTGGAGGTCGGTGGTCGATGTGTGGGTGGAGACGGGTGCCCGGCGACGGCTGTTGCTGCGGCAGCGGTACGGGCGCACCCGCTCCTACCCGCTGGACGCGGTGACTACGGTGCGGCAGGTGGGAAGCGTCTCAAGGGTCATGGTGGACGCGGGAGAGGACGACGAGCGGGAGGAGACCGACGAGATGGCGCTGCTCCTGGAGGTGGGCAAGGTGTCCCACACCACGTACAAGGCACCCCACCTCTCCACGGCCACCATGTGGCCGTTGGTGGAGGAACTGCGACGCGGGTGCCCTCACATCGTCGTGGCGCCGACCGAGTACCGGATGCGCTACTTCGTCGACGTGGAACGGGGCATGTCCCCCGGCTGAGCGCGGCATGCCTACCGCTTCGTTGCGCGAGTGCCTGACGATGGTGACACCTTCGCTACTGGCGAGTAGGGTCAGGCTCCGACGAATGGAGTTCCCATGGCCCGCACGTTCACCGTGTCGCGCAGCATCCTGATCGAGGCCGCCGCGTCGACCGTGTACGAACAGGTCAGCCGGCCCGCGCAGATGGGACGGTGGAGCCCCGAGAACCTCGGCGCGACCCTCTCCGGCGAGGACGAGTGCGCGCCGGTCGGTCTCGTCTTCGACGGGCACAACAAGCGCGGCCCGTTCCGCTGGACCACCCGCTGCACGGTGACCGCCTCCGATCCCGGCCGCCGTTTCGCCTTTCGCGTCCATGCGATCGGGCTGCGCCGTCCCCGTCTGTCCGCCCCCATCGCCTCCTGGGAGTACCGCCTGGAGGACTCCGGAACCGGCACCAAGGTGACGGAGACCTGGACGGACGACCGCCGCTCGTGGCCCACCTTCGTGGCCAACGCCTTCGACCGCGTCGCCACCGGCGGCCACACCTTCGCCGCGTTCCAGGTCCGCAACATCGACAGGACGCTCCGCAACCTGAAGC
Source organism: Streptomyces sp. H39-C1 (assembly GCF_027158125.1). Classification (NCBI taxonomy): domain Bacteria; kingdom Bacillati; phylum Actinomycetota; class Actinomycetes; order Kitasatosporales; family Streptomycetaceae; genus Streptomyces; species Streptomyces sp. H39-C1. The sequence goes on along the minus strand of NZ_JAPVLS010000068.1, from coordinate 13,366 downwards.
GCGATCTGGACGCCTCGACGAACGCCTGACCACGGTCGGCTCTGTCGTCGGGGCGCGGTAAGCACCCACGTCGGCAAAGAGCGCGCCTCAAGGGATCGGCACGATGGGCTCCCGTTCCCGGTGGACGAATCCGGTCACACCCTCTGACGCGTTCCGGTCTTCTTCCTGTGGTCTTCGGCGGGAGAACGCTGGTCCTGGAACGGCTCCACGTGGCGAGGCCCGGGGCCGGAACCGTCCCCTGGTGAACCTGCCGCGCGACCGCTCCGCGAGGGGTATCCGACGTGCACCACTCCGGGACGTCTGGATCCGGTCAGCCGGCCGCATCACAGCACGCCGGTTGCCGAGCACCCATTGCTCCGCGATGAGCAGGAGTCGACCTTCGTCCTCGACCACACCCCACCCCCACAACCGCCCCCGGGTTGGCTGCTGCGGTCCTGGTTCTTCCCGGACACCGGCACCTTCCACTGCTCCCAGGAGGCGGCCCCGTCGGGTCGTCTGCGGGTACGGACCCCGCGCACCGCGTACCGCGAGCAGGCAGCGGCACTCCTGTCGGCCTGGCGGGCAGTGACCGCCGAACTGGACGCCCAGCCCGGTCTGACGCCCGACGCCCTGACCGTCCCGCCCCGCGCCTTCGTCTTCGCCCACCGCTCCCCGGTCCGCGACTGACCACCGGCAGGTCCAGAACGTGGCGCATGGCTTCTGAAGGCCACAGCCCCTGGCCGCCGAGCTTCACCGACGTTTCTTCGCGCCCTTCGGACGGTACTTCCGGACCTATCGGCCGACCAGCGGCAGCGCTGGGAAGGTGTGGTCCTGCCAGATCAGGCGGGAGGTCTCCTCCGGGTAGGCGGTGACGGCCGGGCTTGTGTCGAAGAGCTGCACGAGGCGTTGCTCGGTGTCGTACGCGGGCCAGCCGGGGTCGCCGTGGGTGGCGAATGCCGTCCACGCGGCGCGCATGTGGGCGGAGAGCGCCTCTGCCTCCGGGGACGGGCTCTCACCGATCAGCAGGGCGGGCTGGCCGCGGTCCAGGTTGCCGAAGACGAGCGGCACGTCGAGGCCGTGGCAGGCGCCGAACGCACCGCCCATGCCCGGGGCGGACCAGGTCAGCTCGTAGACGTGGGCACGGCCGCCGCCGGCGGTCTGGGCCTGGGCCAGATGGAGGGTCGGCATACGGAACAGCCAGTCGGAGTGGACCAGTTCGTACAGCTCGTCCGGGCCGGCCGCCGGGAACCCGTCACGGTATCGGCGTGCGCCGTCCCCGTCGGGGGCGAAGATCTGCAGGGCAGCGGCCGCCTGATCCGGCGTCACCTGGCCGAGCAGGCCTTCGAGCACGGTGAGCAGCCGCTGCTCGTCGCGGGTGTGGCCGACGAGGAGTTCGATGTCCCGGGCGGCGCCGGCGGCCAGGGCCTGCCATGGCGTGACCGGCAGCGTGTCTCCGTCGACGACCGGCGAATACGGGATCGACCGGTGCGCGACCTGACCCCAGCGTTCCACCCACTGGGCCATCTTGGCGCCGACCGCATCGCCGGCGGCGGACAGCCGGGCCGGGGCCACCGTGGACAGATCCGCCACCGTGGGCCGCAGCCCCAGTTCGGTGGCGCAGGCGGTGGCGATGTCGGCGGCGAGCTCCGGCGAGAAGAACGTGCCCGGCACGCTCTGCGCGACGGCCCGGCCGAAGAGCCCGGCCGCACGCGGCATCGCCAGGAGCGCGGCGACGGATCCGCCGCCGGCCGACTCGCCGAAGACGGTGACGCGGTCCGGGTCGCCGCCGAAGGCCCGAATGTTGTCGCGCACCCACTCCAGAGCGGCGACCTGGTCCAGCAGGCCCCGGTTGGCGGGCGCCCCTTCGATCTGGCCGAACCCTTCAAGGCCCACACGGTAGTTGAACGTCACCACGACAACGGCACCGTCACGCGCCAGGCGGCCGCCGTCGTACTCGGGAAGACCGGACATGCCGACCGTGTAGGCGCCGCCCTGGATCCACACCATCACCGGCAGCCCCGCACCGGGGCCCGGCTCCGGTGACCAGACGTTGACCGTCAGCCAGTCGTCGCCCACCGCGTCCCGCGCCAGCGCGGCCATGCCCAAAGCGCCGCCCTGAGGGGGCGGCGGGCCGTACGACACAGCCGGCCGCACGCCGTCCCATCCCGGCACGGGCCGCGGCGCCGCGAACCGCAGCGAGCCGACCGGCGGCTCGGCGAACGGGATCCCGCGGAAGACCGCGACGCCCTCTTCCCGGCTGCCGCGCAGCGCCCCGGCCGCAGCGCGGACTTCGGGCTGGGACCCGGACGGCTCGGACGCGACAACATTCATCACAATTCCCTCGCTGGGCAGGTGGGGCGCGATCACAGCGGTTCGCCTCGGCCCGGGCACCAGGAATTCGCGTCGGCCCGGACACTCGGATCATCCCGCTGCACCACGATGCCCGCCAGCCATTTACGGACGGCCCGGACTTCCGGACCGGTCGACAGGGCTGCCATGCCGTAGAGGAATATCTGCGAGGCCACCCTGTCCGGACGGCGCTGTCGCCAGGCGGTCGTCGCCAGTGCGCGGTGCGCGGCCAGGTGATGCGCCAGGACGTCGTGACGACGTTGTGGGCCTGGCCGAAGTGCCGGTAGGCCGAGCGGAAGTCCCGCGCGGTCAGGGCCTGGTGCCCCTGCCGCATCGCGGACTCGTAGTTCGATTCGGACATGATTCCCCGTATTCCCCGTATTCCCCGTTTCTCCTGTGAACGCAGGGGATGACGGACCGCCGGACCGGGTCGGGTCACAGCCCCGCGATGAGCATGTCGAAGGCCTCGTCGAGAAGGTCGTCCAGATCGCGCGGGTCCACCCGGCCGTGGTTCTCCGCTGCCTGCAGTGCGGCGAAGGCCGCGCCGATCAGCAGCGAGGGGTACATGCCGGCGGACGGTGGCGGGCCGACGCGCTCGGCCACCTCCGCGGCCAGGGCCGCGATGGTGGCGTCCACCTGGTCCAGCCGCATCCGGGAGAACAGCTCCGGATGACGCCGGTAGAGCTCCTGCAGCAGCTCCCACTCCTCGGCCAGGTGCGCGAAGTCCGCCGCGCGCACCACCGCCTTGACGGTCTCGCGCACCGACACGGCCACTGCAAATCGGTATGGGTCCGCGCGGACCGACACTGACGGGCCGACGCATCACCCCGGCTCTCCGATGCGGGTTCCGGCGCCGGTCCGGCTGCTCCATGTAGCGAGCCGCGCACGAATCGGCTAACTTTCCTGCTAGTAGTCGTGGATCCGAAGTCTCAGCGCCCGCGGTTCGCACCGTGGGCGTCGTGCTGTGCGGCAATGTCCGAGGACCAGGGCGATCACCTCAACACGGGGGCACTGACAAGACAGTGCCCCGAGATCCTGGACAAGGGGACAAACATGGCCACCGGTATCGTGAAGTGGTTCAACGCGGAAAAGGGCTTCGGCTTCATCGAGCAGGACGGCGGCGGCCCGGACGTCTTCGCCCACTACTCCAACATCGCCGCCCAGGGCTTCCGTGAGCTCTTCGAGGGCCAGAAGGTCCAGTTCGACGTCACTCAGGGCCAGAAGGGCCCGCAGGCGGAGAACATCGTAGGAATCTGACCCACGTCTCGGCGCCCCGCACCGGTTCTCCTTTCCGGTGCGGGGCGCCCTGCCCCACCGATCCGGTGGGCAGCGCGCTGGGCAAGATCATGCGCGTGCTCCCGGAGCTGGTCGCCAACCCGGCGCAGGCCGTAAGAACGGTCACCGCGCTGGGCCCGGACTCCCAACCGGGCGGCCCCCAGCCCCGAAACCACGGCCGCGCTCGTCGAGTCCCGCGCCGCGCACCGCAGGCTGCGGCTCGGCTACCGGATGGGCCCCGACCGGGAACGGGTCATGGACGTCGACCCGTGGGCGGTCGTCGTGCGCCATGGCCGCTGGTATCTGCTGTGCTGGTCACACACGAAGAACGCGCGACGGGTCCTCCGCGTGGACCGGATCATCACCGTCGACGCCCTCGGCTCCGCCGGCGCCCCTCCGGACGGCCTCGACCCGGCGGAGGCGCTCGAGGAACATCTGGCCGAGGGCTGGAAGTACGAGGCGGAGCCGGGACCCAGCACGCCGCGCAGCTGCGCGGCTTCCTGCGGCGAGGCGACCACACCATGGCACCCGGCCCGGTCGGCCAGCCCTGTAGAAACGGCACTGGTCGCCCAGCCGGTCGACGATCTCCTCAGCTGCTCGGCGGCTGTCGAAATCCAGGGCAACGATGATCGGGTCGCTTGGCTGCACCGCGCCATTGTCGCCGGTCGCGCCGGTCGTCCCGCAGTCGGTCGTCTGCCGTGGGTCTCGTGCCCTGGATCTCGGCCGCGTGGGCCTGGACCTCCCGCCGTCAGCCCCTGGCGGGAGGTCCGTCATGCGCTGCCTGTCGTGTCAGGGCTGGGACGGCTTGCCCGCCGTACCGATCCACGTGTGGAACAACCTGTCCAGGTTCTTGCCGGACTGCCGCTCCGCGAGACGGATGAACCGCGCGGTGGTTCCGTGACCGTCGCGGTTGTCGGTTGCCCAGGTACGCAGGATCCGGAGGAACGTCTTGTCACCGACCGCATGGCGCAGCTTCTGCAGCGCCATGGCGCCGCGCGAGTACACGGGTGCTTCGAAGATGTGCTCCCCGCTGCCGGGGTCGGCGGGCGGGAACGACCACAGTTCGTCGTCCGCGGGAGTGGCGTACAGGTCGTCGAAGGTCTTCTGCGCGCTCTGGCCGCCGTGCTGCTCGTCGTAGAGCCATTCGGCGTAGGTCGCAAAGCCCTCGTTGAGCCAGATGTCCTTCCACGTGGTGAGGGAGACGGAGTCACCGAACCACTGGTGCGCGCTCTCATGGACCAGGGTGCTCAGGTCCGGCGCCCGGTCGTACACCGGCCGGGTCTGGGTCTCCAGCGCGTATCCGACCTTCGGCGCGTGGTCCACGATGGCTCCGGCGGCCCGGAAGGGATAGGGGCCGAAGACCTTGCTCTCCCAGTCCAGAACCGACGGAAGCTTCTTGAGTACGGGTGCCGAGGCGGCCGCCTCACGAGGGTCGACGGCGTTGTAGACCTTGAGGCCGCCCGGGGTGGTGTACTGCTCGACCTTGAACGTGCCCACGGTCGCGGTGGCCAGGTACGCGGCCATCGGCTCCGACTGCCGCCAGCGGAACGTGGTGCGTCCGCCGGAGGTCGTCTGCCCGAGGAAGACACCGTTGGCGACAGCGCTGCGCCCCTGAGGGACGGTGACGGTGAAGTCGTAGCTCGCCTTGTCCTTCGGGTGGTTGTTGGCGGGGAACCACGTCATGGCGCCCTGCGGCTCCCCGGCGACGAACGCTCCGTCGTCCGTGGGGATCCACCCGTCCAGGGAACCGTCCGGGTCGGTGACCGGCTCGGGTATGCCGGCGTACGTGACGACGGCACGGAACTCCCGGTCCTTGGCGATGGACTTCCTCGGGGTGACCACGAGTTCCTGTCCGTCACGGGAGAAGGCCGCGGTGGCCTGATCGACCGTGATGCTCGTGACCTTCAACCCGTTCAGATCCAGATTGAAGCGGCTCAGCTGTTGGGTGGAACGCGCGGTGATGACTGCCCGCCCGTCGAGATGGCGGGTCCCGGGGTCGTAGCCGAGGGTGAGGTCGTAGTGCTTCACGTGGTAGCCCCCGTTGCCCGCCAACGGGAAGTACGGGTCGTTCACACCGGGCGAGCCGGCGGTGCCGGCCGCCGCGGGCCCGGCAGCGGAGGCAAGGAGCGCCACGACGGCGATGGGGAGGCCTGCCGCGACAAGGGCTCCTCTCCGGCTGATGGCCGAGCGCCTGGTGGGCTGCTGCAGGGATGGCGTCACAAGTGCTCCTCTGAACGTGCCGGGATGACGGCGGTGTGCGGTGGCGAACCTCGTCTGGCCGTTACTGCGTTTGCTTCGTTCCGCAGGTGTCGCCACCTGTTAGTGATCAGTGTTGAGGGAAAGTCCCACGGGCACCAGCGAGCCCAGCAGACTGGCCCGCCCCCGGCCCCTCGACCCTGGCCCTGGCCCTGGCTCCGCCCGCCAAGGAACCACCCCTTGGCCGGTGTTCCGTCCGGCTCCCCAGCACTCCACCTGGCCATCGCCGAGGTGCGTGTGCCTGGTCGCTGGTCCCTTCGGGTGAGGCAACCCCCAACACGGCGCCTCCCACCACGCCTGCGGCAGCTCCTATCGGCCCCCGGTTCCTCGTCGATTCCCCGTAGGCCACGTGAGGGAACGCGCCCCGGCCCAGGGTGGGAGCCAACTCCCGGCGAGGGTTTCGCGGCCGCTATGCGTGCACCGGGAAGGACGCTTGGAAGGCGAATCGGCCGTCGGCGCCGTTGCCGATGTCCTCCAGCAGCCCTTCAAGCGCGAGGTACTCGTCCCAGCGCGGGCTGCCGGTTGCTCGGACCAGCCGCGAGATGATGAGGTCTTCGAGGTCTGGGACGCGCTTGTTCTTCCAGACCTTGTCGGCTGCGCTCACCAACAGGTCCTCGAGCGTGATATCGGGATCCGACCATGCCGCGTGCGTGCCGGCGAAGCGGGCTCGCTCCGGGACGAACCCGTGCGCCAAGAGCAGTTCCCTCCCCGCCTCTTCGTGCGACGAGCCGGGCCCGGACAGCTCAGCTATGTGCACCGTTTTGCCGATGTCATGCGTCGCCGCCCCGAAGAGAACAGCTTCGCGGTCGAGGGCGAGGCCGGGGCAGCGATGAACCACCCACTCGACCAGCTGACCTGCGACATCGTGGACAGCACGCAAATGGGCAGCCAACCGCGGCGGAGCGTTCAGGGACAGAAGCAGGTCTGCCACCGGCGGCGGGAGCGGTCGCAGTGGCGGGTCGGCAGAGTCGTGAAGAGCTCGGGAGAGGATGTCTGATGGTGCCATCGGGGCAGACTACTGAGATTCGAACGGACGGCGCCCCGTCCACAGGTCATATCCGGTTGACGGTGATCAGGGTGGTTGCTGTACTTCGCTGCTGTACCGACGACCGGAGCGGAGGGGTTCATGAGCGGCGGACTGCCCGAAAGCGTGGACCACGACATCGCCGAGGGCCGAACCATCGTCGCCATCAAGGGAATCTGCGACTCCCTGGGATGCTCCATCCGTGAGGCCGTGGACATCTACGCGGCAAGGCACGAGGAACTTCTGCGCGACCGCCCGACGATTTCACCGTCGGACCGGACGAACAGCTCACCCTGCCCGGAGTCTTCTCACCGACCGAACGCGAACAACTCGTCGCGGCAGCGGTCGACCGGATCGTGACGCCGTAACCCCTCGCCGGGAATGCGTCGGCCCGCCGGACTTGGTCCGGCGGGCCGAGGGTCGGGAACTCATCCCCGCGAGTGGCCTCTCCTCCTGGAGAGGCCACTCGCGGGTTCTGTTACTCCGGGGCTGTCACGTCCGATACCGCTTGGACGAGGCTCAAGGCCAGGGCGTCGAAGTTCTCCCGATGGAAACTCAACTTCACGTGGAAGTTCTCCGCCGCGAAGTATGTCCTGTCGATGAGGAAGACGGTGGCTGCCGCCGTGAGTGCCGCATGGATGGCGTGCAGCTCCCGCAGATCCAGGACGTAGTCGCGGGTGGCCTTGTGATCACCCGCGAGCCTGGTCGGCACCCTCACCGGAACGGCACCCGCGGACGGCGCCGCCGCCGACCGCCTGGCCCGGGCGCTTCGGCCGTCGTCCCCGTCCTCGCACACGTGAGACCGCCCTCCGCACCGCCGACCAGCACGACGTTCCCGAGTAACCTTGCGCCGTGACGATGCACAGAACTGCCGACGCGAGTGTTGAAGCGATGCTCGAGGACCTCAGGACACTCGTCGAAATCGAGTCTCCATCGCGCGACCTCAACGCCCTGACGGCATCGGCCAAAGCTGTCGCCGCCGTCATCGAGAGCCGCCTCGGCGGGGCGGCCGTCCTTGTCGAGAGCGAAGCGGGACCGCACGTCCACTGGTCGGCCGGCGGGGATCCCAAAGTGCTGATCCTCGGTCACCATGACACGGTGTTTCCGCTCGGCACCCTTGAACGCCGCCCGTTCAGGGTCGAAGACGGACACGCGACCGGCCCCGGAGTCTTCGACATGCTGGGCGGTCTGGTGCAGGCCGTTCACGGCCTGGCGACGCTCGATGACCGTTCAGGCGTCGAGATCCTGATGACCGCCGACGAAGAGGTCGGCTCCCGCTCCTCGCGCGCCCTCCTCGAAGAACGAGCCATCGCCTGCGGCGCCGTGCTGGTGCTCGAGGGCGCCGCTGACGGCGGCGCTCTGAAGACCGGCCGCAAAGGCTGCGGCACGTTCCACGTCACCATCACGGGACGGGCGTCGCACGCGGGCCTTGAGCCCGAAGCCGGCGTCAACGCCCTGATCGAAGCCTCCCACCAGGTCCTGGACATCGCGGCGCTCGGCCGACCCGGCATCGGCACGACCGTCACCCCGACCGTCGCTTCCGCGGGAACCCAGGACAACGTCGTTCCCGCGGAAGCGACCGTCCTCGTCGACGTCCGCGTCGAGTCGGCCGATGAGAAGGAACGCATCGAATCCGCCTTCGCGGCCCTCGCTCCGCATCTCGAAGGGGCCCGGATCACCGTTCAGGGAGCCGTCGGCCGACCCCCGATGCCCGAGTCGGCATCGACGCAGCTCTTCGCGCTGGCACAGCAGCTGCTTCCCGACCTCGTAGGCACGGCGGTCGGCGGCGGAAGCGACGGCAACTTCACCGCGGCCCTGGGCGTGCCGACACTCGACGGCCTCGGAGCAGTCGGCGGCGGCGCCCACGCCGACCACGAGTACCTGGTGATCGAAGCGATGGCCGAGCGGGCGCATCTTGTCGCCGGCCTGGTGAACGCGATCCAGAACGCGTAGAGGGGCATGCGGAGTGCGCGACCTGCCGCGGATCACGCGATCCGCGCGGGTCGCCGCTCGGAAGCATGAGGCGCGCTCACCCCCGCGGCAGCGGAACTGGGCGGCGCGGCCAGCGGCCTGCTCACCGCCGGCCCCGTCGCGCGCCATCTTCATGAGCTCGCCACCGCACTCCGCAACGCACCATGACGCCACGTTGACTCCCGTGACTGCCGTGACTCCCGATCGCCGGGCGAGTGCCGCATTCCAGAGATCGGGTCCATGGCCATGAATTGAAACGATATCGGCGGAGTGTGTCGACACGGTGGAGTACGCCCGATCGCACGGAAGCAAGCGCAGGCGAACGGTGGCAGTTGGGCCGCGTTCCGAGAACAGGGCCGGCAGGCGCAGGTCTCTGGACAACAACAACCATCTAGATTACGGGTGTTGACCCTGCCGATCGACCCGTAGGGATCAGGCCACCAGCCCATTCGACCCCGGGTTGCCGGGCTCAGGTCCCGCCGTGAGAGCGGCTGTCGAATCCCTGGACGGCATGGGGGTGGACGCCGTAGCATCCCGCCGAATGAATCGATTCATTCCTACGTGGGAGTAGCCATGCCGCTGGACGAGCCGTCCCCCTCCGGGCACGACCGACGCATGATTCTGAAATGGGGGCTCGGCGGAGCCGCACTCGCCGCGGCGGGATTCCCCGCTCTGACGGCCGCCTCCGCGAGCGCCGCACCGGCCGCAGGAACCGTGCTGCCCGTCGCCCTCACCGGTGCGCACTGGGTGTGGTTCCCGGAGGGCAGCCCGGCGAGTTCCGCCCCGACCGGTGACCGGTACTTCCGCCGGACGTTCACCATCCCGGCGGGCCCTGTCACCGAGGCGCAGTTCGTCGTCACCGGCGACGACACCGTGGACGTCTGGCTCAACGGCACTCCCCTGGCCTCCTCTCCCCGGGCCGCCGACTCCTGGGCCCAGGCGCTGTACGTCGACCTCCAGTCCGCACTGCTCCCGGGGGCGAACACCCTCGCGGTCGTGGCCCGCAACACCTCCACCGGTCCGGCCGGCCTCATCGGGCGGGTGCACGTCGTGGCCGGTGGCACCGGCGTAGACCTCGTCACGGACGGGGCCTGGAAGGCGTCGCAGACCCCGGCGGGTGACTGGGAGCAGCCCGGGTTCAACGACGCGTCCTGGCCTGCCGCCGCCGACCTCGGGGCCTACGGGTCGGGTCCGTGGGGAAGCCGCGTCGCCGCGCCCGACCCGGCGGCCGCCTCACCGCTGAGCGTCGCCTCGGCCACCACTGAGCGCCGCACCGACCCGCTCGGACTGGACGCCGCGCGGCCCAGGTTCGGTTGGAAACTCACCGGGGCCGGTGGGCAGGCGCAGGGCGCCTACCAGGTCATCGTCGCCACTTCCGGTGCGTTGGCCGATGCCGGTACCGGCGACGTCTGGGACAGCGGCCGCGCACCGAGCGGTCAGTCCGTCGATGTCGTGTACGGCGGCCCGACGCTGGCCTCGCGGACCCGCTACTACTGGCGGGTCAAGATATGGGACACCCAGGGACGCGTCAGCGGGTGGGGTGCCGTCCGGACCTTCGAGACCGGTCTGCTCGCCCCGGCCGCCGAGTGGAAGGGCGCTTTCATCGGGCAGCCGCTGTCCACCGCCGGACTGAGCGGCGCCACCTGGATCTGGTACCCGGAGGGCGACCCGGCCTCCGGCGTCCCGGCCGGGACCCGCTACTTCCGCAGGACCGTCAGCTTCACGGCCGCCCCGTCGTCCGCCACCCTCGTCGTCTCCGGCGACGACACCGCCACTGTGTGGGTCAACGGCACCCAGGTCAGTTCCGCCACCGCGTGGCAGCAGGCCTCCGTCGTCGACGTCACGAGCCGGCTGCACGCCGGATCCAACACCATCGCGGTGTCGACGCAGAACACCAGCCAGTCGCCGGCGGGCATGATCGCCCAACTGACCGCGACCGGCAGCCCGGTCGTCAACACCGACGCCACCTGGAAGGCCGCGCAGACGGGACCGGCCGGCTGGGAGCAGCCCGGCTTCAACGACTCCGCCTGGGTGCAGGCGAAAGCGGTGGCGGTGTATGGGGGCGGGCCCTGGGGATCCGGTGTGGCGATACCGCAGGCCAAGCCGTCCCCGCTGCTTCGCAAGGCGTTCACGGTCTCCAAGCCGGTGGCCACGGCACGGCTGTTCACGACGGCCCTGGGCCTGCACGAGACGCGGCTCAACGGTGCCAAGGTCGGCAACGACGCGCTCGCACCCGGTTGGACGGACTACTCCAAGCGCGTGCAGTACAAGGAGTACGACGTGACCGCCCAGATCGCGCAGGGCGCCAACGCGCTCGGCGCGTGGCTGGGCAACGGCTGGTACACCGGCCATATCGGCTGGCACGGGCCCCAGTTCTACGGTGCGCAGCCCTGGTACTCGGCGCAACTGCACCTGACCTACACCGACGGAACGACCTCGCTGGTGGCCACCGACAGCAGTTGGAAGTACGCGCCCGGCCCGATCCGGGTCGACGACCTGCAGATGGGCGAGGAGTACGACGCCCGGTCAGCCGTGGCGGGTTGGGACGGCGCCGGGTTCAACGACGCGGCCTGGAGCGCCGTCACGGTGCGCTCGGGTGCGCTCCCGAACCTGGTGTCGCAGGTCGACGAGGGGGTCCGGGTGCAGTACGACCGCGTCCCTGTCGCCCTCACCCAGCCGAAACCCGGTGTGTGGATCTTCGATCTCGGGCAGAACGCCACGGGCTGGGACCGGTTGCGGGTGTCGGGGCCCGCGGGCACCGTCGTGACGCTGCGGCACGGCGAGATCCTCAACGCGGACGGCACGCTCTACACCGACAACCTGCGGGTGGCGGGCCTGGGAACCGACCGGTACACCCTCGCGGGCACCGGGACGGAAACCTACGAGCCACGGTTCACCCTGCACGGGTACCGGTACGTCGAAGTGACCGGCTTCCCCGGCACCCCGACGACGTCCGCCCTCACCGGTCGCACCGCCTGGACGTCCGCCGCTCAACTGGGCACTCTGACCACGTCCAACGCGCTGCTCAACCAGGTGCAGCAGGCGATCGTATGGGGACAGCGGTCCAACATGCTCGCGGTCCCCACCGACTGCCCGAGCCGTAACGAACGGCTCGGCTGGACCGGTGACATCGCGGCCTTCGTCGATACCTCGACGTACAACATCGACATGTCGTCGTTCCTCAACAAGTACACCGACGACCTGACGGACGCCCAGCACGCCGACGGATCGTTCACGAACACCGCACCGGACACCCAGGACGGCTCGGGCGTCGCCGGCTGGGGGGACGCGGGCGTCATCGTCCCGTACACCCTGTGGCAGCGCACGGGTGATGTACGCGTCGTCGACGAGCACTTCGCCGCGATGGTCCGGTGGGTGGAGTACCTCCGGTCGACCGCCGACGCGAATCTGATCCGTGACCAGGGCGGTTTCGGGGACTGGCTCAACGTCAACGACGACACCGCCCGCAACGTCATCTCCACGGCGTTCTTCGCCTGGGCGGCTCGGCTGGTGTCGAGGATGGCGCGGGCCACCGGGCGCACCGCGGAGGCCACCACCTTCGGCACCCTCGCGGACCAGGTCGCCGCCGCTTTCACCAACTACTTCGTCGCGGCCAACGGAACGGTGTCCGGCAACACCCAGACCGGGTACGTGCTGGCGCTGGCCTTCGGACTGGTCCCGGAGAACCGGGTGCAGTCGCTGGTCGACCGGCTGGTCTCGAAGGTCGCCGCTTCCGGCGGCCATCTGTCCGTCGGATTCCTCGGGGTCAAGGACCTGCTGCCGGTCCTCACCGACCACGGCCGCGCCGACATCGCCTACCAGATCCTGCTCCAGCCCGGGTACCCCGGCTGGGGGTACATGATCAGCAGGGGCGCGACCACCATCTGGGAGCGCTGGGACGGCATCCGGACCGACGGCAGCCTCCAGGACGCCGGGATGAACTCGTTCAACCACTACGGGCTCGGCTCGGTCGGCGACTTCCTCTACCGCCAGGTCGGCGGCCTCGGCCCGGCGTCCCCCGGCTACCGGGCGCTGCTCGTCGCACCCCGGCCCGGCGGAGGGCTGACCTCGGCACGTGCCGCGTACGAGACGCCGTACGGTCAGGCGGTCAGCGACTGGTCCGTCTCCGGCGGGGTGTTCACCCTCAAGATCACCGTGCCCGCCGGTACGTCGGCGACCGTCCGGGTGCCGGCCGGCTCGGCGGCCGCGGTGACCGCACCCGCCCAGGCGGTGCCTTTCGGCTACGCCCAGGGCGCCGCGGCCTTCCGGCTTCCCGCCGGGAACCACACCTTCACCGCTCCGGCCTGAGTCCTGGTGTGAAGTCCTGGCACGAGCCCGGGCCTGAGCGCCGACGCGATGGGCGGAGGGACCTGTCCGGCGGCGCCTAGTGCTGAATTCCTCAACTTATGGGTATACACGGTGTGTTGAGGAGTGCGCTGGGGGTGGATGGTGCCGACATTGCTGCGGGCTCGGCCTGCTTCGGGTCCGGATGAGGCGTTGATGATCGACCGG